>CAJXHW010000342.1 GCA_913054565.1 uncultured Kordia sp.
ATGTGGTAAATCAAGATTACACAAATTATTTCGATTCGTCGAACACGGCAATTTCAAAAGTTCCAAATGTAAAAGGAATGAGTGGAATGGACGCAGTGTCTTTGTTAGAGAATCTTGGGTTTGAAGTGCAGTTTGAAGGGAATGGAATGGTAAAAAGACAATCGATAAGATCGGGTGAAGCAATAGTAAAAGGAACGGTTATAAAATTGGAATTGGTTTAGTGCAACAATTAAAAGACATATTGTATGGCGTGGCTGTAAACAAAGTTTACGGAAGTGTTGAGGTAGAGGTGAATGCTGTAGAGTTCGATTCTAGAAAGGTGGAGAGCGGAAGTCTTTTTGTAGCACAAAAAGGAGTTCATGTAGATGGTCATAAGTTTATAACGCACACTATTACTGCAGGTGCTAAAGTTGTTGTTTGTGAAGATTGGCCAGGGACTTTAAGTGAAGAAGTAACGTATGTTCAGGTTTCTGATGCAAATAGTGCTTTAGCAGTTATTGCGTCCAATTTTTACGGAAACCCATCTAAAGATTTAAAATTAATAGGAATAACAGGTACCAATGGAAAAACAACCATTGCTACTTTATCATATAACTTATTTAGAAAGGCAGGTTATAAAGTCGGATTGCTTTCTACTGTAAAAGTAATGGTTGACGAAACAGAATATGTGGCAACACATACAACCCCTGATTCTGTTTCGATCAACCGTTATTTACAGTTAATGGTAGAAAGTGGAGTCGATTACTGCTTTATGGAAGTAAGTTCACATGGAATACATCAAAAAAGAACAGAAGGTTTAACGTTTGCCGGAGGAGTCTTTACAAATCTTACACACGATCATTTAGATTATCACAATTCTTTTGCTGAATACCGAGATGTAAAAAAGAAGTTTTTTGATCAATTGCCTAAAACTGCATTTGCATTGATAAATGCTGATGATAAGAATGGTGCTTTTATGTTGCAAAACACCATGGCTAAGCAGTTTTCGTACGGGCAAAAAACCATGGCCGATTATAAGGTGAGGATTTTAGAAAATCAGTTCTCAGGCTTGCTTTTAAATATGAACGGTGCAGAGGTGTGGGTAAAGTTAATAGGTAGTTTCAATGCATCGAATCTATTGGCAATATATGCAACTGCAGATTTGCTAGGATTAGAATCTTTAGAGGTATTGCAAATTATGAGTCAGTTAGATAGTGTTGACGGGCGTTTTCAGCAATTTCTTTCTAACGGAGGTGTAACGGCAATTGTAGATTATGCGCATACACCTGATGCTTTAAAGAATGTGTTAAATACCATTAATGATATAAGAACAGGTAATGAGAATGTCATTACAATAGTAGGTTGTGGAGGAGACAGGGATAAGAGTAAAAGACCAAAAATGGGGCATATAGCTTCGCAACTGAGTACTCAGGTAATCTTTACTTCAGACAACCCTAGAACTGAGAATCCACAGGAGATTATTGAAGATATAGAAAAAGGAGTTGAGGCTCAGAATTATAAAAAGACCTTGTCAATTTTAGATAGAGAACAGGCAATAAAAACAGCTGGAAAATTGGCGGTAAAGGGAGATATTTTATTAGTGGCTGGTAAAGGCCATGAAACATATCAGGAGATAAACGGAGTGCGCTCGGAGTTTGACGATTATAAAAAAGTAAAAACAATTTTAAAAGAATTACAAAAGTAAGATGCTATATTATTTATTCGAATATTTAGACAATCAATATGATGTAATGGGAGCAGGTTTATTCCAATATATCTCATTTCGTTCAGCAATTGCATTTGTAATTTCACTGTTGATTTCAACTGTGTATGGTAAAAAAATCATTAACTATTTAAGAAATAAGCAAGTAGGAGAAACTGTCAGGGAACTTGGTTTAGAGGGGCAAACTCAAAAGGCTGGAACACCCACTATGGGAGGGATTATCATCATTCTGGCTACGATGATTCCTGTTTTTCTAATAGCAAAACTAGATAATATTTACATCATCATATTAATAATTACGACCCTTTGGATGGGAATTATTGGGTTTGTAGATGACTATATAAAAATATTTAAAAAAGATAAAGAAGGCCTTAAAGGGCGTTTTAAAATTCTTGGTCAGGTAGGACTAGGAATTATAATTGGTAGCATGCTCTATTTTAATAACGATGTTACCATAAAGGAGAAATTATCACCCCAAGACATTGTGCAAATCGCCGAGGACGGAAACCCCAAGTTGTTCGGCGATGCGCACAAATCGACCAAAACCACCATTCCGTTTTTGAAAAACAACGAATTGGACTATTCAAAGGCTTTGAGTTGGTTAGGGGATGATTATCAAAAATACGCTTGGATAATTTTTATTCCATTGGTTATATTCATAATCACGGCAGTTTCTAACGGGGCTAATCTTACAGATGGAATTGATGGATTGGCGGCAGGTTCTTCTGCTATAATTGTCGTTACCCTCGGAATTTTTGCTTGGGTATCTGGTAATATCATTTTTGCGGATTACCTAGATGTAATGTATATCCCAAATTCGGGTGAGATGGTAATTTATATCAGTGCTTTTGCTGGTGCATTGATCGGATTCTTATGGTATAATACCTACCCTGCACAAGTATTTATGGGCGATACAGGTAGTTTGACTATAGGGGGGATTATTGCCGTGTTAGCTATAGCAACTCGTAAGGAATTATTGATTCCTGTGTTGGCTGGTATCTTTTTAGCAGAAAATTTATCGGTGATTTTACAAGTAGGATATTTTAAATATACGAAGAGAAAGTTTGGAGAGGGTAGGCGAATTTTCAAAATGTCTCCACTACATCATCACTATCAAAAATCTGGATATCACGAAAGTAAAATTGTTACGAGATTTTGGATTATTGGAATTATGTTGGCG
>CAJXHW010000343.1 GCA_913054565.1 uncultured Kordia sp.
AGGTGTTTAACGTGCTAGATGGAACAGGAATGAGCTATGGAATTATTATTTTAATTCTTACCATTTTCATCAAGTTACTTTTATCTCCAATTACCTATAAAACGTATTTGAGCTCTGCAAAGATGAAGGTGTTAAAGCCAGAAATCAATGAGATTAACGAGAAGTTTAAAGATGGCGATAACATGAAAAAGCAACAGGCCATTATGGACCTGTATAAGCAAACGGGAGTTAACCCAATGAGCGGATGTATTCCAATGCTTATTCAAATGCCTATTCTTTATGCCATGTTCCGTTTCTTTCCTGCCAGTTTAGAATTACGTCAAGAAGGCTTTCTATGGGCGGATGATTTAAGTGCATATGACACCCTATTTAACTTAGGATTCAATATTCCGTTTTATGGAGACCACGTAAGTGGATTCACCTTATTAATGGCTATTTCAATGGTGTTCTATACCCGTAACAACTCCCAAATGACTATGGGTGGTGGCTTAGGCGGTGCGCAAGAGCAGCAAATGAAAATAATGATGTGGATGATGCCTTTAATGATGGTGGTATTCTTTAATAGTTTTGGTGTTGTCATGGTTAATTTCGCGAGCGTTTAGATTTATACTTGTCGTTTATTTAGAACGTAAACAACGCAAAAAACGATTTGGAGTTACCACTTTAAAATTTATAAAAAACTCCATTCGATTCTCGTTTATCATAATAGGGATTTTTGTCATTATTTTTACGGTGCCCAAGTTGCGAGAACAAGCTACTTTTATATTTTCGGGTGCAGGAATTATAGCTGCTATTATTGGTTTTGCAGCACAAAGCGCTATTTCTAATTTAATTGCAGGATTGTTTATTGTTATTTTTAAACCGTTTAGAGTAGGGGATTATATAAAGTTAGACGATCAGCGTATTGGAATTGTGGATGATATTACCTTACGTCATACGGTAATTAACAATTTTGAAAATAAACGATTGATTATCCCTAACTCTGTTATTAGTACAGAGTCAGTATTAAACCATACTATTGATGACTCTAAAGTATTAAGTTTTAATAATTTTTATGTGGGAATGCATGCAAATATTGACCAAGTTCGCAAAATTATACAAGAAGAAGCTTCGGATTTGGACAATGTAATTCATCATACATTTGAAACTGATATTGATACTGTTGAAGTTCGTGTTATAGAAGCAAAAGAAGGTTATATTCATGTACGTGCCTATATATGGTTAAGCGAGCCTTTTGCAGAATTTAAAACAAAGTGTACGCTGTTGGAAGCGGTACATAAACGTTTTCAAAAAGAAAATGTTCCTATGCCAGTTGCAATACATAAAATTGTTGAATAAATGTCATAAAAAAAGCGAACCATTATAGTTCGCTTTTTCCCTAGGTAACTAATATCTTCCTAGCAAATAGGAAGTGTTGTTGGATCTACTTCTATTGTTTTACAACGATTCATTGAGTTGTATGTATCGCAAGGACTAAGTACTGAGCAGAAAGCTGTAGGACACGTAAAAATTGTTTGTGGTCCTGTTCCGCACACAAAATAATTAGTATCAGGTGCAGCGGCTCCTGCTTTTACCATACGTTTGTTTAAACTAGAAACTGTTGATTTGTTTACACTTAAATTTTTTAGACTCTTTTTTTTCATGATAGTGTGATTTTATAATTGTTTTTGGTAAATTATTCTTTTGGTTGTGCTTTAACAAATAGGGCGCGTTTCTAAATCAATTTCATTTGTTTTACAATGTGTAGCGGTACATATTTCCATCGAATTACATTCTGCTGCTCCAGAACATGTTGTTTTGGTAAATCGTATTGGACATGGGCGTTCTATAGTAAATGTTATGATGATAGTTCCACCTGAGATTGATTGTGTGTTTAGGCTAGAAACCGTCGATTTCTTTAGCTGTAAGTTATTGAGATTCTTTTTTTTCATAATGATAAAGTTTTCGGAGTGTTAAATTAAAAAGAAGCTATTGAATTTGACTACGGTTTTGCCGTACATTTTTAATTACTATTTGTAAATGAGGTGATTAGATTTTAAAGTATATGTAGTCTGTATGGAATTAGTATAACGGAAAAGTTTAAGGTTTTGAAAATTACTAATTAAAAATGTGTTTATTTTTTTACATTTAATGATACTTAAGTTGATATGAAAATATAATCAATGAAAACCAGTGTAGCTCTTGTTCAAAAAATAGAACGTTTGTTAGTGGCGGACTATCGGAAGACTGCTTTTCATAATCTTATGATTAAAACGAAACGTACAGTCGATAATTTATGGTTGGGCGGCACTTGTTCTGATAAAACCTTACATTTTAAGGCAATTCTGGAAGCAGAAGGTATTCAAGCACAATTGCATACTGCGGAGATAGCTGGTATTGCTTGTCATCGTTTACTTTCTATTAATTTACAAGAAAAAAAATATTTTATAGATGCAGGATCAGGCTGGCCTTGTATTCAACTATTTCCAGCTTTTGAGGACAGTAACTATACTGCATTTGGAATAGAGTTTCGCGCCAAGCAAACAAAATTAGATCTCATTGTTCAAATAAAAACGAGTACCGAATTTAAACCTTTTATGATTATTCCGTTACAAGAACAATCACAAACAGTTATAGAAGAAGCAATTGCAAACCGATTTCATCCGTCTAATGTATATCCGTTTCAGTATGGTTTATACTTGTCTTTTGTAAAAGATGATCAGTTTTACTTTTTAAAAGGGAATCAATTGCGTGTATATAAAAACCAAGCAACTTACACAGAGCAACAATTAAAAGCAGATGAAATACAAGTATTTATAGCAACGCATTTTCCACAGCTTACTCGATAATCGAGATTTAAATGCTCCGAGGCTTGCCTCGTTATATTAATATG
>CAJXHW010000344.1 GCA_913054565.1 uncultured Kordia sp.
TTAAGTCAAATAATAAATGCTTGTTTGAAATTGCATTATACGGTATGTCAGGACAATCATTAATATTAGGAAATGTGCCTAAAGGGGTACAATTAATAATAATTTGATGCGCTTTGATTACTGTTTCTGTCAATGAATCGTAATTGTAATCATTACCGGTTTTTCTTGATACAAATTGATAAGGTATGTGGAGTTTTTTTAATGCATAAGCTATTGCTTTTGATGCTCCACCTGTACCGAGTATAAGTGCTTTTTCATGATGCTTTTTTAAAAAAGGAAGTATAGCCTTCCTAAAACCGTATTCATCAGTATTATAACCTTTAAGTTTTCCTTTTTTTGTAACCTTTATGGTGTTTACCGCACCAATCCTAGTTGCTTTGCTACTGACTTTGTCTAGGTAGGGAATAATGACTTCTTTATAAGGGATTGTTACATTTAGTCCTTTTATAGTATTAGGAGTGTTAAAAAATTCTGAAAAATGACCTATTGATTCTAAATCAAAATTAACATAAACAGCTTGTTGGATATTTTCCGTTTCAAATTTTTTAGTAAAATAGTCTTTTGAAAACGAGTAAGAAATATTTTGACCAATTAATCCGTAGGTTTTATGTTGTAATTTTTTGTTTGTGTCCATACCATTCAAGTGTAACTATTGCCAATATTCCTAATGCAATAAAGCCAACAGCGGTTAGTGTATTTGTGCTTAACTCAGGGATAAATCGTTTATAATTTTCAATAATCTTTTCGTTATGGTTAGTAACTAAAAATGTGCCGTCTGCTGCAGTTTTGTATACGGTGTTTTTCCAGGGCCAAACAACACCAAGTGACCCAATAATAAATCCTTTTATGACTGCAATAGTTTGAACTTTAAACTTTTGTAACAAATGATTCATAAGGTGTGAAAAACTCACCATACCAACCACAGAGCCAGTTGTGAAAACAGCTAGAACTTGTAGCATACGTATTCTAGCGGTGTTTTCTAAAAAACTATAATCGCCAGAAATAACTTCTGTAAAGGTGTCATATAATGCATTTACAGAGTCAATTAAAAGTAAGACGTAGTTTCCAATTATAATTAAAATAAATGATCCTGATAGTCCTGGTAATGTCATTCCAGAAACACTAATAATACCACATAAAAACACAAAAAACAGATTGTCATTTTCAGTAGCAGGGTCTAAAAAACTAATTCCTAAACCAACAAGAGTTCCTAGTAATAGAAAAGAGATAGATTTCAAATTCCACTTGCCAAACCGTTTGCTTATGGAGTAAATTGAACCTATAATCATCCCAAAAAACATACTCCAAACATAGAGTTTGTAATTAATTAAAAGGTAATCTAAAAGTTTAGAAACGGTAAAAAAACTAACTAGCATTCCAAGGATAATAGCAGCTAAAAATGAACCATTAATATATCTGACAAAAGATTTGAAACGTCCTGTAAAAAAAAGCTTTAATGCAGTTTTGTTAATACGTTGTAATGAGTAGATAAATTCTTCATAAAAACCAGCTACAAATGCGACTATTCCACCAGAAACACCAGGTACTTTATTTGCAGCACCCATTGCTATACCTTTAAGTATAAGTAGTAAATAGTCTAATGTGTTTCTTTCGGGTTTCATTCAGTGGTTTTAGATCCAATTTTTTCTAAGATTAAAATACTAACAAATCCAATAGTCATCAAAATTAAAGCAATAACAAAATGGTTGTCTAACTGATATAATTCAGTAAATGTATTTGGAAGAATACTTTGTTGTAAAACGGGAGTTTCAATGCCTTTAGTATCTATTCGGGTAGATAATGTTTCTTTCCAAGGCCATATTTTATTTAATGACCCAAGTATGAATCCTGTTAACGCAGCTAGGGTGGTATTTTTATAGTTAGTGAACAACCATTTTAATAATTTACTAAAACTCAATAAGCCTACTACAGCACCTACAATAAAAATCAGGATGTTTTTAATATTAAAGTCATGAAAAGCTTGACTTAGTGTTTTGTATGCTCCTAGTAAAACTAAAATAAAAGCTCCAGAAATACCAGGTAATATCATGGCGCAAATAGCAAGTGCAGCAGCTATAAATAAAAATATACTATTGTCATTGTTTGCTAATGAGGGCAAGGTGGTAATGTAATACGCAATAAAGGCAGCAATAGCTAACGCAATAATACTTACACTATTCCAATATTTAATTTGTTTAGCAACGTAAATAATGCTAGCTAATACTAAACCAAAAAAGAATGCCCAAATATGAATAGGATGGTGTTCTATTAAATATTTTGCCAAACGCATAAAGGATACGAAACTGATAAAAATACCGATAATTAAAGCCAGTAGGAAATTTCCGTTAACTTGTAACCATGCTGCTTTGAACCCATCTTTTTTGAGAGTTTTTAATAACGATAAGTTAACCTGGTTGATAGAAGATATTAACTCTTCATATATTCCAGAAATAAAGGCAATGGTTCCGCCTGAAACACCAGGAACTGCATCAGCAGCTCCCATGGCCATACCTTTAAAGGCGATGATAATATAATTAGATAGTTTTCTTTGCATGTTAGATATTAGTGTTACAAACAAAGTTAGTTTTTTTCTGAATATCTAGACCTTAAAAACAGCAGACTTTTTTGTTTATAAAAAAGTCTGCTGTTGTTTTAGTTTTACAAGAAATATTAGTGCTTGTTTATTAGTTTTTGTACCGATTGTCTGGAGAAAACTTCTGGAAATAATTCTTCTAATATAAATTCAAACTCATGGTCTAACAACAATGCATTTTTAAGATGGTATTGTCCTTTTCTACTTTCGTGTAATGTAAAATGTAAACCAGCTAAACGGAATTCTATTTCAGCAGTTTCTGGAT
>CAJXHW010000345.1 GCA_913054565.1 uncultured Kordia sp.
TCTTTTAAAGACAGATTACTTGCAGCACCAGCTGCATTTGTATGTCCGCCACCATTAAAATGAGTTCTTGCAAAATTATTAACTGAAAAATTACCTTTAGATCTAAATGAAATTTTTACAAGTTCACTATTTAAATCTTCTTTAAATATAGCAGCTAGTTTAATACCTTGTAATGATAATGCATAGTTAACAACACCTTCAGTGTCACCTTTTTGTGCATTATAGCGTTCTAGTTCTTTTTGAGATAATGATATATATGCGGTGTTTAATTCAGGAATTATTTTTAAGTTAGTTAACGATTTGCCTAATAATTGCAGTCTGTTGTAAGAATTACTATCGTAAACATTTTGATGAATTTTAGCATTATCTATCCCTAAGTCAATTAAACTTGCAATAACTCTGTGAGTGGTACTTGTTGTTGAACGAAATCTAAACGAACCAGTATCAGTCATAATACCTGTATAGATGCAATTAGCTATATCAACATCTATTGTATTAACATCACCTAATGCTTCAATAAAATGATACACCATTTGACATGTTGAGCATATTGATGTATCAGAATAAGTTACTTCCGCATAATCATCTGGTTGTTGATGATGATCAATCATTATAAATTTAGCTTTTGCAGCGCCAAGTGCTTTTGCCATTTCACCAGTACGGTTTAATGCGTTATAATCTAAGCTAAAAATTAAATCAGCTTCATTAATTAAAATGTCGGCTTCTTCTTTTTTAGAGTCATAACATATTATATGGTCATTTTTAGGCAACCATTTTAAAAAATAAGGAAAATCATCAGGAACAATCACGCTAATGTTTTGATGTGTTTTTTTTAAATATAGATAAAGCGCTAATGATGATCCAATAGCATCTCCATCGGGGCCCTTATGGCATGTAATTACAATATTTTTTGATGATTGTAATAACTTTTTTGTTTTAGTGATATCTGTTTTTTGCATAATTAATGCGAATATAAGTAATCGGAAAAATAAATGGCATGGTTTGTGCCTTAAAAACTTTAAACAGTAGGTGTGATTTACAGTTTTGTTAATCTAATGTTTTGATAATTAGATTATATTGTTAATTTCGCACCGATTTAAACTAAACCTTAAAAATAATTTAAAATGAAAAAAAACTACATTTTTAAAAGCGTATTATTATTAATATTGAGCATTTCTATGTCTTTTGCACAAGGAAATGACCAAGCTTGGCCAGAAATGGTTAAGGTAGAAGGGGGAGCTTTAATGTTGGGAGCAGAAAAAAGAGACCTTTTAGCTGAAAAAGATGAGAAGCCACAACGTAAAGTTATGGTTAAGGATTTTTATATGAGTAAGTTTGAAGTAACCGTGTGGGAATGGAAAGAGTTCGTTAAAGCTACAAGATCTAAAATGCCAGAAGTTCAATCTTGGGGATGGAATAATGACTTTCCTATTACTAATGTTACATGGGAACAAGCAGTTGAATACTGTAATTGGTTAAGCGAAAAGCAAGGGTACTCTAAAGCATATTCAAAAGCGGGTCCTAGATATATCTGTGATTTTAACTCAAACGGGTTTAGGTTACCAACTGAAGCAGAATGGGAATATGCTGCTAGAGGAGGAAAGAAATCTAAAGGATATAGATATGCAGGGTCTAATGAATTAGAATTAGTGTCTTGGACAGTAGAAAACAGTGAGGCTAGACCTCATGCTTACGGATCTAAATATGCTAATGAATTAGGTATATTTGATTTGAATGGAAATGTATGGGAATGGTGTTGGGATTTTTATGATGAAAACCATTTTAAAGCTGTAAAAACAGGAATGGTTCAAGACCCAAATGCAACTGGGCCAAAAAGAGGAGAAAAGCGCATTGTTAAAGGAGGTTCATGGGATAGTAAAGCATCTTTTTGTAGAATACCAAACAAGGTAGCTACTTTACCAGGTAATACACATGAGTTTTACGGTATGCGTTTAGTACAAACAAAACGCTTCTAAGGAGCTATGAATTAGAAAGCTATAAAAAAAAGAGCAGTTTAAACTGCTCTTTTTTTATTTATCATATAACTTATTTGTGTGTGTTATTAAAATAACTACTTTTGCACAAAAATTAAAAAAAATACAAGATGGCAACTAATAGAACATTTACAATGATAAAGCCTGATGGTGTTGAAAACGGACACATCGGAGCAATTTTAGGAAAAATTAACGCTGCAGGATTTAGAATAGTTTCAATGAAGCTTACTCAAATGACTACTGCAGATGCTGAAGCGTTTTACGCTGTACACAATGAAAGACCTTTCTTTGGTGAATTAGTTGAGTTTATGACTCGTGGACCAATTGTTGCTGCAATCTTAGAAAAAGATAACGCAGTTGAGGATTTTAGAACTTTGATAGGAGCTACTAACCCAGCAGAAGCTGCAGAAGGTACCATTAGAAAATTATATGCAACATCAATTGGAGAAAATGCAGTACATGGTTCTGATAGTGATGAAAATGCAGCTATTGAAGGTGCTTTTCATTTTGCAGGAAGAGAAATGTTTTAATTAAATAGCAACCACACAAAAAAAGCCTAAAGAAATTTCTTTAGGCTTTTTTTGTGCTTTACAACTAGTACTAATTAGACTAGAAGTAGATCCTTGACAACTTCTCGTCTTAGAAATTCATTGATGTTAAGAATTATTTTCGATTTCCCGTAACTTAATTCTTCACGTAACGGTGCTGAACTTAATCTTACTATTAAGGTATTGTTTTTTAATTCAACGTCATTGGTGTATGCTTCAATTGATTTTCCCATAACGGCATACCAAGCATTTTTAGCATCAATTTTTTCTAAGCCTTTATCTAGGTTATTCT
>CAJXHW010000346.1 GCA_913054565.1 uncultured Kordia sp.
GAAAATTTTTCTTTTAATACTAAGTAAATAAATTTTGAATTTCCTATTAAATAGCGTTTCCACATTCTGTGGGGTTCTTGTGCAAATCTATAAAACCATTCGAGTCCAAAATTTTGCATCCAGAGCGGGGCTCGCTTAACCTTACCTGAAACCACATCAAAACTGCCTCCAACCCCCATTACAAAATTTACTTTTTTTAGCAACTCTTTATTTTCATATAAAAAATTTTCTTTGGTGGGTGAACTAATTGCCACAAATAAAATATTAGCTCCACTTTTCGCAATATTTTTAGCTATTTGTTGCTCATCAATTTTATTAAAATATCCATTTCTGTAACCAGCAATAATATCAGAAGAAAATTGACTCGTATATTTATCCACCACTGCTTTTACAACATTTTCCTTTGCGCCAAAGAAAAATACTTTATACTTTTTCTCGGCTGCTAGCGACACTAAATTCACCATCAAATCAATACCAGCAACACGTTCTTTTAGAGGCTTCCCAAAAACCTTTGAAGCCCAAACTACTGCTTGACCATCAGCGTTGATAAGATCTGCCTTATTAACACTTTCTCTCAATTGATTGTCTTTTTGCATCGCAACAATTTTACCTGCGTTCACAACTACGTGATGCAGTTGTTTATTTTCCTTTATTGATGCATCTATAATCTGCAAGGATTCTTGCATCGAATAGTTATCAATATTTGCATTAAGAAAATGCCTTCTATTCTTCATACTTTCTAAATGTTCTTATATTGAGAGTTGTTATATTTTCGGATAGAAATTTGTCCAAGGTTACTAAAGAATAATCTGAAAATGCTTTTGGATGGCCAATAATTACAAAATTATCCTGTTCTGTAAACTTATGTTTATAGTGATTGTATGCCTTTTGTAAATAACTAGTTTTATATCCATCGATTGAAACAACAGTGTTCGAATTTTTAAATAACAATCTCAGTTTTTGACCTAAGCCATTTTTAACAGCATATCCATCTCCTATCTGCTGGTGAGCTTTGCCTCCAAATTTCTTGTAAAAAATCAACTTCCAAAAAAACAAAAGTGAAACTCGATAACTTGATATTGGGATTTCTTTGAATTTTCCATTATCCTCCGGAACGCAGGGGTCATCGGTAAAATTCCATTCTGTAGTATCAGGCGTATTTTCAAAATTGTAGAAATGCGAACCGTGTACATTCTTTCCATTCTTAAAAACGGTACTATCTATGGTTATTCCCGATTCTAAAAAGGCATGTTTAAGTTTATTAAATGGCTGAATACACCAACCTCCTGCTCTAAAAGCAACTACTTCCTGTCCCGAAATTTCTTCTAAATAGTTTTTATATTTCTTAAAAATTGATACGCATTCCTGTTCTGTAAAACTATGCAATCTATAATGCTCCATTGGGAATTTCCATTCTCCATTTTCAATATAGGCATCTTCCCAATGAGAATGAATATGTAATTGGATATCGTGTCCTTGTTCTACCAATGTTTTTATTTGGTTTTTAACTTTTAGAACATCTTTTTTTAAATTAGGATATATAACTTCAAGTTCTTTACATCTAATCAAATAACCAATATCTACAAAAAAAACAGCCTTTGCATTGTATTTATTAAGAACATCCAACAATTTTTGCGTCGGTTCTTGGATCGATTTTTCAACAGTTCCTGATTTCCCAAAAAACAATTCGTAATCAAGGGTAATGTATGTGTTCATCTAAATTTTATATTTATTTAAAATCATTATCGGAAATGTTAGCATATAATACTTGATTTGCTCTGTTCTTGATAAAGAGTTTTTCCATTGTTCGTCTTTTCTAATTACAATACTCTTGTCCTTTTTCATCCTATTGCCACCAATAATATGAGGTATTTCAAATTCATTGGGTAATGTAACCCTACTTTTTCTTACAAATACATGATTATAAATTAAATTTGTTGCAATTTCTGGGTTTGAAACAAAGTCTTCATATTTTATTTTTATAACATCTTTATTTAGAGCACAGACTACTTGCCCAAAGAAATTAATTAGCCAATAGTAAAAAATCGTTGACATTGGGCTTTTTGGTGTTTGAACTTGTTTATTGAAAGAGTTTATAACACCCCGAATATCTCGAACAACATAAATCCCTTTTACATTTAGAGCTCCACTTCTTTTTAATAATAGAAAACGGGCGATATATTTTGATGAATCCAATAACCACGTTGCATTGGTGTTCTTGGAGATCGCCGTAAAATATTTTTCCTGTATTTCTAAATATCTTTTATTCGTTTTCTTTTTAAATAAATATTTTCCAATATTTGAATGCCTTTCTTTTTCACTAGTAATTTGTACATGTGAAACAATTTGGTGATTTTTATAGTTAAGTTCTGAAAGGATAGGACTCCAAAATACACAACGGTTCAATTCAGAACCACAAGAACATTTTTTATCTTCTTGTAAATGCTCAAAAAATTGATGCATTTCCCCCACGGTTTCAATTTGTTCATGACTATTTAAAACAGTTGCCATTAGAGTAGTGCCACTTCGACCTGCTCCTAATAAATAAACAATAGGGATTTTCAATATTTTACTGTTTTTTTTGAATTATACTTCTCGCATATACAAACAACATCTCTCTAATAACTATAAGGTAAATGGTGACCGAAGCATTTAAAAAAGTTTCCTGAAATAAAAATTACAGCACAAAGAAAACATAAAAACGAGAAAATCAGACTATTTATTTTAAATTTTATAAAACTATTTAAGTAAATAAAGAGATAATAAACGCCTCCTATAACACCAAAAAAATAAAAATTTGGATCAATAAAGTACTGTCCTATTGCAAAA
>CAJXHW010000347.1 GCA_913054565.1 uncultured Kordia sp.
TTTTTTTGATAATTCTAATAAAATGATATATTTGAACTCTTTGAAAAATGAACCACCCCAAAACCACCAAATAAATGAAATTACGTTTTTTACCTCTGTTACTTATTTTTCTTCTATCGTCATCTTTTACCAAACCTTATGTAGCTATTGAGCCTTTAGCTGTTGTTGTAAATTCTGAAGAAGATGATATTGTTACATTGTATGAAACGTTTGTAGATAAAAACAATACAATGCCTCAGTTAATTAGTTTTACTTCGGCTATAAAAGGATATTTAAAGTTGAAGGCAGATGGTAAAATTGAAAATGAAACATTAACAATTATCGATTTTAGTTTATCATCCAAAGCAAAAAGACTATGGGTGTTAGATATGACATCTTATGAAGTGTTATTTAATACTGTTGTTGCTCACGGTAGAAATACAGGTGGGGAGTTTGCTACAAAATTTTCAAACAAAAATAATTCAAATCAAAGTTCATTAGGATTTTACATTACGGATAATACGTATTACGGAAAAAATGGCTTGTCATTGTTTTTAGATGGACAAGAAAAAGGAATAAATGATAATGCAAGAAAACGATATGTTGTATTTCATGGAGCTAAATATGCTAACCCAGAATTTGCAAAACGTCAAGGTAGATTAGGACGTAGCTTAGGATGTCCAGCAGTGCCAACTGCTTTAAACACAGCTATCATAAAAAGAATTAAAAACAAATCTTGTATGTTTATTTACCATCCAAACGAGGCGTATCAAAAAGCCTCTAAATTAGTTGGATAATAACAGTCCTAATTCTCGATCTAATTTATAAACATCATTCAGGAAAATTGGCTGAGATTTTTTATTAAAAATAACTGACGAGTATAAAAGATGTACTTTTATCTTCTTTACAGGTAACACTCTCTTAGCAGCGTTGTTGTCAATTGTTTTTATAATATCTTCTTCAGACCAATCTAAAATTTCAGAGGCTAGTTTATAGACATTATGTACCCTAACACAGCCAGAACTTTTAGCGCGATAATTTTTACTAAATAATGATTTACTTGGTGTGTCATGTAAATACACAGAAAAGTCATTTGGAAAAATTATTTTCAACCTCCCTAATGCATTACTGTTTCCTGCTGCTTGCACATAACTATAAGTAAACGGTGCTCTTGAGTTCCAGTTAATTGAGTCTAACACCATCTGTTTACCTTGACGGTTGTATACGGTGATGTTTTTAGATCTTAAATAATCAACATTTTTTGTAGCAGAAGGAATAATATCCTCTTTTTTTATTGTTGGCGGGATATACCATTTAGGATTAAAATCAATATGTCTAACTGTTGAGCTAAACACAGGGGTTTTACGAGCTGTTTTACCTACAACAATACTGTGATTAATACGCTTGTTTGGTGTAATGTAAGTTAGTTGGTATTGTGGTATATTTACCACAATTGCTGGTGAGCCAAAATTTCTAGGAAACCAACGCCAACGTTCTAAATTAGCTAATACACTTAAATATTCATCGTTATAACTGCGATTTAAAACTTCAATAGTACTTTTACCAACTATAGCATCTACTTGGAGGTTGTTTTTTAATTGAAATTTTTTCAAACGGTCTTGTAGTATGGTGTCTAATACTTTAGAATTGTTTGCCAGGCTGTCTTCAAGAAATCCTAATTCATTTAACCGTTTTCTGATGTTGATAATTCTATCACTGCTTTTATTAGGTCGGATTTTAGTTCCGTAATCAACTAGCGTTCTTAAGGAGTCTTTTCTTAAACGTTGTTTAGCTATTGGTAATTCAGTAATTAGTTGTTGGTATATTTTATGTTTTGGTGTATATCCTTCAAGTGACTCTGTTAATTTAAGATTGCCAATAGCCAAATTCAATATGTTGTTAAACTGAAAAATATTTTTATCTAAACGCCAATCATTATATAGCTTTTTAGGGTTTATTTTTCCGTTTGCTAAATGGTATGCATAAGTTAAATAGGTGTCTGTTAAAAATAAATCTATAATAACATTATCAATACTTTCTCTATTGGTGTTAGTAATAATAGTTTCAAGCTTTTTAAGGTTGTAGTCTTCAGGAGTCAGCCCTTGCTTTGCTGCATCTTTAATAGCTAAATATAAAGCATTTCTATTTTGTGTTTTTCCCCAAGCCGCCTTACCATTTCTAAGTTGGTAAAATGCGATAACAGAATCTTTGTGTTTAAGAGGTATTAATGAGGAGTCAACTTTAATGTTGTGCAATTCTTTTGCCAATAACTCATTTGAAATACTAATGTTTTGTATTTCAATTGGTTTATTCTTGATTATTTCACTGGTTGTTAATTCATGTTTCTTTTTACATGAAAAACAACTTAAAACGAAACAAACAATACTTATATAGCGTAAAAATAGTTTCAAATGCTTAGTGTTTGTATTTCTTTATAGCTTCTTTTATTTTTTCAATCCTGTTTTCAGGATCAGGGTGTGTACTTTGGAATTCAGGCACTCTATTTGGTCCAGCGGCGTTTTTTAAAATTTTCATAACGCCAATCATTTCTTCTGGGTCGTAGCCTGCATCAATCATAAATTTTACGCCCAACTCATCACTTTCTAACTCATCATCTCTACCATTTGAAAGTAAGGTTTTTTGACCAATACCGCCAACAACGTTCCCCATGTCTGCACCAACAGATGCTCCTGTAGAAACTGTTTTCCAAAAATCAGTTTCACCAATTCGTTCTGCAGAATGTTTTCCTAATACATGGCCAATTTCATGACCTAAAACGCCAGCCAGTTGGTCTTCAGATTCTAATTTATTTAATAAGGCAAATGTTATAAAACATTGCCCT
>CAJXHW010000348.1 GCA_913054565.1 uncultured Kordia sp.
AAATCCGCTACTAAGCGCATTATTCTTGGCGAAGTAGAGCAGTTATTCAACTTTGCAAAGGCTATACTTTTCTTAGCCTCTTTGATTTGCTCTGCTCTTTCTTTTTTACGAACTCCCATAGCTTCTTATTATTTTTTTCCTTTATTTTTAGCACCTGCATGACCTCTAAACGATCTTGTTGGTGAAAATTCTCCTAACTTATGTCCTACCATGTTTTCTGTAACATATACAGGAACAAACTGACGACCGTTATGAACAGCGATAGTCTGACCAACGAAATCTGGAGTAATCATAGATGCTCTTGACCAAGTTTTGATCACAGCTTTCTTTCCTGACTCAACATTTTGTTGAACTTTTTTATCTAAACTATAGTGAACGTAAGGTCCTTTTTTTAATGATCTAGCCATATCTTATTTCTTTCTACGTTCTATAATATATTTATTACTCGCTTTCGTCTTAGATCTTGTACGGAATCCTTTAGCAGGAATACCATTTCTTGATCTTGGATGTCCTCCAGAAGATTTACCTTCTCCACCACCCATTGGGTGATCAACAGGGTTCATCACTACCGGTCTCGTTCTTGGTCTTCTACCTAACCATCTTCCTCTACCTGCTTTACCAGATACTAGTAATTGATGATCTGAATTAGAGATAGCACCAATTGTCGCTAAACAATTTGCCATCACCATTCTCGTTTCACCAGAAGGTAATTTGATAGTAGCGTATTTTCCATCACGAGCCATTAACTGAGCAAAAGCTCCAGCACTACGAGCCATAACAGCTCCTTGACCTGGACGTAATTCTACACAAGAAATAATAGTTCCTAACGGAATGCTACTTAAAGGCATAGTGTTACCGATTTCTGGAGCAACTTTTTCTCCTGAAACAACAGTTTGACCTACTTTTAATCCATTTTGAGCGATGATATAACGCTTTTCCCCATCAGTATACTGAACTAATGCGATAAAGGCAGTTCTATTTGGATCGTACTCAATAGTTTTCACTTCTGCAGAAACATCTTTTCTATCTCTTTTAAAATCGATAATACGGTATCTTTTCTTATGACCACCTCCGATGTAACGCATGGTCATTTTACCTTGATTGTTTCTACCACCAGACCTCTTTTTCGGTGCAAGTAAACTCTTTTCCGGCTTATCAGTAGTGATGGCATCGAATCCATTAACTACTCTAAAACGCTGAGCTGGTGTAATTGGTTTTAATTTTCTTACTGACATTTTTTGTCTTTACTTATATATTGCTATAAAAATCAATAATATCTCCTTCCGCTACATCAACTACCGCTTTCTTTGTTGCGTTAGTTTTACCATGCTGCATACCAGTCTTGGTGTAACGTACTTTTCTATCTGGTCCGTAATTCATTGTACGAACCTTCTCTACAGAAACCCCATAAGTAGCCTCTATAACTTTCTTAATCTCTACTTTGTTAGCTTTTACATTCACTAAGAAAGTGTAACGATTATTTAATTCACTATCAGCAGTAGCTTTTTCAGTTACAACTGGTTTAATTAAGATGCTCATTTGGTTTCTTATTTACTTAAGTTTGACTCAATTCCCTCTAACGCGCCTTCAAAAAGAACTATGCTGTTTGCATTAATAATTTTGTAAGTGCTTAATTCTGAACTATTTAGAACCTCAGAGGTTTTCAAATTACGTGACGACAAATATACATTATTATTTGAATCACCCAACACAAATAACGATTTTTTACTATCTAACCCTAAAGCCTTCAATACATTGATGAAATTTTTAGTCTTAGGAGCATCAAAATTAAAGTCTTCAATTACGATAATTGACTCGCTTTTTGCCTTTAATGTAAGAGCTGATTTTCTAGCCAATCTCTTTACATTTTTGTTTAATTTTTGAGAGTAACTTCTCGGTCTTGGACCAAAAACTCTACCTCCACCTTTAAACAATGGGTTTTTAATACTACCTGCTCTCGCCGTACCTGTACCTTTTTGTTTTTTAATCTTACGAGTACTACCAACGATTTCAGCTCTTTCTTTAGCCTTATGCGTTCCTTGTCTCTGATTAGCAAGATATTGCTTCACATCTAAGTATACTGCATGATCATTAGGCTCAATAGCAAAAACAGCATCAGAAAGGTTTGCCTTTCTACCTGTTTCTTTTCCGTTTATATCTAAAACTGCTACTTCCATTACTTCTGAACGATTACATAAGCGTTTTTATGCCCAGGAACACATCCTTTGACAACTATCAAGTTCTTCTCTGGAACAACTTTTAAAACTCTTAAATTTTGAACTTTCACTTTTTCTCCACCCATTCTTCCTGCCATACGCATTCCTTTGAATACACGTGCAGGGTAAGATGCAGCTCCAATAGAACCTGGTGCTCTAAGACGGTTGTGTTGACCGTGCGTTGCTTGTCCAACCCCGGCAAAACCGTGACGTTTAACAACACCCTGAAAACCTTTACCTTTAGAAGTTCCAGCAATATCTACAAATTCACCTTCTTCAAAGTGATCTACAGTAATACTGTCTCCTAAATTATACTCTCCTTCAAATCCCTGGAATTCAACAACTTTGTATTTAGGCGAAGTCCCTGCTTTCTTAAAGTGACCATTAGCCGCTTTAGAAGCACGTTTTTCTGCCTTGTCATCGAAACCAAGTTGAAGAGCTTCATACCCGTCAACCTCATTGGTTCTGACTTGGGTAACGACACATGGACCTGCCTCAATAACTGTACATGGAATGTTTTTTCCATTCTCGTCAAAGATGCTAGTCATGCCGATTTTTTTTCCGATTAACCCAGACATATTTATTAATTTAATTAAT
>CAJXHW010000349.1 GCA_913054565.1 uncultured Kordia sp.
AGAGATTTTAATATTTTGTTTAAATATAGACCATTCTTTAAAAAACACAATATTGATATTGTCTATCTTTCTTTAAACGAATTAACTAATAATGAAAACGCAAAAGATATTATTCATTATTACAATTTAGAAGGTAAACATGTTTCTGTAAGCAATGAATTACTTGATGATATTAAATTGAAAACTAAAATGAGAGGATATCCTCACTACATGATTATTAATAAAGATGGTGAAATAGTTGAAAAAGAAGCAGTTTTTCCTAGAAGAAGTAACCATTTTGAAAAAGAACTCATTAAAAAATTAGCTTTATAAAACCATTATCACTTTTAAACTAAAAAGCCACTTCAATTGAAGTGGCTTTTTAGTTTAAAAGGTTTGGGGTATTGATACTATCTTTAGAATTACATTGCCTTCTAATGTCCTTATATCCAACATTAATACATATTCAAATGCTGTGCCATTTCATGTGTTTTAGTCAGTTTTTTTTGTATCTTTAAGTATGGATGCACTCATAGAAAGATTAAGACTTCATAAATTTAAAGATGTTTATATTTTAAATAAACCGTCTATGTTTGATCATGTTTTTACTGAGGAAAAGTACATCGAATCATTGGTTCATACTTCTTGTGTAGATTGTGCATTAGTTTTTGCACGTACAAAAGATAATTTCATTAACCAAATGTTAACTTTATTTCCGCGTTTGCAAGACCATTCTACACTTTGGGTCTTATACCCTAAAGGCACAACAAAAAAGGAACTAGCAAGTTTGCATCTCGAATTTGATTGGGATTTTTTAGGTGATTATCGTTTACACCCCACAAGGCAAATAAATGTAAACTCCAATTGGAATGCTATAAAACTTAAAAAAATGAAATCTCATAGCTATTAAAAATAAAAGAGAGGCCTGTTATAAAACAAACTTCTCTTTTATTATCACTATATAGTGTTGACTATTTAAAAAATGAATCTACAAATTCATATTTATTAAACACTTGTAAATCATCTATACCTTCTCCTACACCAATATATTTTACAGGAATTTTAAATTGGTCAGAAATACCAATTACAACCCCCCCTTTAGCGGTACCATCTAATTTTGTTACGGCTAATGACGTAACTTCTGTAGCTGCTGTAAATTGCTTAGCCTGTTCAAATGCGTTCTGACCTGTAGAGCCATCTAAAACCAATAACACATCATGTGGTGCATCTCCAACTACTTTTTGCATCACACGTTTTATTTTGGTTAACTCGTTCATTAAGTTTACTTTATTATGTAAACGTCCTGCCGTATCAATTATAATAACATCAGCATTTTGAGCAACTCCTGATTCCAAAGTATCAAAAGCTACAGATGCTGGATCACTTCCCATTTCTTGCCTCACCAAAGGAACATCTACCCTATCTGCCCAAACTTGCAGTTGATCAATAGCAGCAGCCCTAAAGGTATCTGCTGCTCCTAACACAACTTTTAACCCTTGATTTTTAAATTGATGAGCCAATTTACCAATCGTTGTTGTTTTTCCAACGCCGTTTACCCCAACCACCATTAACACGTAAGGTTTATGCTGTTTTGGTATACTAAATTCTTTGTCCTCACCAGAGTTAGTTTCTGATAAAAGTCCAGCTATTTCTTCTCTTAAAATTTTATTAAGTTCATCAGTACCTAAGTACTTATCCTTAGCTATACGTGCTTCTATTCTGTCTATGACTTTAAGCGTTGTTTCAACACCAACATCACTAGACACAAGAACTTCTTCTAAATTATCTAAGACATCATCATCTACTTTAGACTTTCCGGCAACTGCTTTACTTAGTTTAGAAAGAAAAGATGTGTTTGTTTTCTCTAAACCTTTGTCTAAAGTTTCTTTTTTATCTTTTGAAAATATCTTTTTAAAAAAACTCATAACTTAATTTTATTATTACCTCAATATGACAAAAAGGACACCAAAAAAAGTGTTCATGAAATATTGTCAGTAAACACAAAAAGCTACTTTCTTAAACTAGAAAGTAGCTAAATATATGATATAACTAAAAAATTATTTTTTAGCTAACCAGTCCTTTACTAGTTCTGGTTGCATAACAGCTTCAACAAATGTGTAAGCTCCTGTTTTTGGAGATTTTACCATTTTAACTGCTTTACTTAATCTTTTAGATCCTGTCTGTAACGTTGCTACTGATTTCTTTGCCATGACTAAAACTTATTTAATTTCTTTATGAACAGTCATTTTTTTCAAGATAGAGTTAAATTTCTTTATCTCTAATCTATCTGGAGTGTTCTTTTTATTTTTTGTTGTAATGTATCTTGAAGTTCCAGGTTGACCTGAAGCTTTATGCTCTGTACATTCTAAAATTACTTGGACTCTATTACCTTTCTTTGCCATTTCTCTTGTCTTTTAAACGTTAAACTATTTGTTTAAAAATCCTTTTGCTCTAGCCTCTTTAATTACTGCAGCAATTCCTTTTTTGTTGATAGTTTTCAACGCAGCAGCAGAAACTTTTAATGTAATCCACTTATCCTCTTCCGGAACATAAAAACGTTTTTTTAATAGATTAGCGTTAAATTTACGCTTTGTTCTATTCATTGCATGAGAAACATTGTTTCCAACCATTGCTTTTTTTCCAGTAAGTTCACAAACTCTTGACATTTCTACTTTCTTTAGTTATTTCTAAACGAGGTGCAAATTTAGAGCTTTTCATCAATTACACAAAGAAAAATCTTAAAATCTTTCAAGTATTTTTACTTTATAACTGTTTTAGCCTTAATTACTCCTTATAAGTATAACAAATACCGCTATTTAGCATTTGTAATTT
>CAJXHW010000350.1 GCA_913054565.1 uncultured Kordia sp.
AAATTTAATACTATTCAGGAATGGACTAAATCTATTGTAGTAGATAAAATACACTATGGTATCATAGGTGGTGTTTCTAATGAAGTAATGATTATAGAAAATTCAAATAGTATAGGAAACATCGAAGTGCCCAAAACAATAGAATATAAAAAAGTAACGTATACAGTAACCCATATAGAAGAGAAGGCTTTTAAAGGTTCTAGACTAACGAGTATTTCATTACCAAATACGATAACCTCTATAGGAAATGATGCATTTGAAAGTTGTAAAAAGCTATTATTTTACACTATAAAGTCTGGGATTTCACTAGTATCAGGATGTGGTATTAGTGATATAAATACTAGAAATTCCATTGTATTAAATGTTACTCCTGACAGTTTAAAGAAGTATGAAAGAGCAGACAATTGGAAAGGTTTTAAAACGATTAAAGAATGGGGTACTTTTCTAAAAGATGATATACACTATAATATCTCTAATGATTCCCTTAAAGAAGTAACCGTTTCTGGATATGAAAACTTAAAAGGGAAAAAAGTAATTATACCAAAGAATATAACGTATAACAATCTAAACTATACGGTTACTTCTATAGATCGTTTTGTCTTTAGAGATTGTTTGGAATTAAGCAGCATTGTATTACCTGATAGTATAACTACAATAGATAATTCTTCCTTTGAAGGATGCTTAGAACTAACTAGTATTACATTGCCTAATACAATAACTTCTATAAAAGATGGCACCTTTTCTGGTTGTTCTAAGTTAACTAATATTACATTACCAGATACCATAACCTATATAGGTGATTTAGCTTTTTCTGGTTGTTCAAGATTAATTAGTATCACATTAGCTGAAGGAATAACGTCTATAGGTATTGGAGCCTTTGAAGAATGTTCAGAATTAACGAATATAGTATTACCAAAAGCAATAACCTCTATACCTCAGCAACTCTTTAGTAACTGTACAAACTTAACTAGTATCACACTACCTGAAGGGATAACTTCTATAGGTAATGTTGCCTTTAAGAATTGCTCAAGCTTAACTAATATTGTATTATCAGAAGGAGTAACTTCCATAGGGAGCTCTGCCTTTAATGGTTGTTCAAGATTAATGGAAATAATCTTAAAATCAAGAAAACCTTTGCTTATCGATACCAATTCTTTTGATGCGGTTACGCTAAACGAATCAGCATTAGTTGTCCCTGTCAATACTAGAAACGTATATCAGGAAACTCAATTTTGGTCAGAATTTAAAACAATGAAAGAAATGTCTAGAGCATTATCTTTTACCGTAAACGGAATTAGTTATTTTGTTACCAGTGAATCCAATAACGAAGTTTCAATTACCGCAGACTCAAATGTAACTGATGCCTTGGTAATACCAGAAACAGTAATACATGAAGAATTTGTTTATACAATAATTTCTATAGGGAATTCCGTATACAAAGATCAATCTGAATTAACAAGTGTAAAACTTCCAGAAACAATAACACTAATAGAAGCTAACACATTTCAAAATTGCAAAAACCTTACAAGCATTACGGTATCAAGCAAAATTACTTTTATAGGAAACGCCGCTTTTAAAAATTGTTCAAAATTAACCAATATCATAATGCCCAATAAATTAACTTTTATAGGGAATGCTGCATTTCAAAACTGTGAAAGTCTAACCAATATAGAGCTTCCTGATAACGTAGCTTTCATCGGAACCTCTGCATTTCAAAACTGTAGAAATTTAACAGACATATCATTGCCTGAAGCACTAACATTTATGGGAAATGCTGCTTTTAAAAATTGTTCGAAATTAGTGAGTGTTTCTGTACCTGACGGAATAACATCCATTAACAAAAATGTTTTTAGTAATTGTACAGAACTAAAGCATCTTACGCTTCCCAATGGATTAACTTCAATAAAAAAGAAAGCTTTTAATAATTGTTCAACATTGACAAATATTCGTTTTCCCGATACTGTAAAAAGTATAGATAATGAAGCTTTTTTCTGTTGTGTGAAATTGAAAGAAGTGTCATTACCACAAGAAATAGCATCCATAGGAACGTTGGCGTTTGGATTCTGTATAGGGTTAACCAACATTACGCTCCCCAACATGTTGAAAACTACAGGGAATTATTCATTCCATAGCTGTTCGGAATTAAAAGAGGTAACCGTTGAACATAGAGAACCTTTAAGTATTAATCCAACTATTTTTACAGGAATACCATTAAATAACGTAAAATTAAATATCCCTGCGAATACTAAAAAAGAATATGATGATGCTCGAATTTGGAAGGATTTCTTAATTTAAGATTCCCTTTAAAAAGTATTCAAAAAACAACCCAATCTCCTTCAAATCCTCCATCAAAAAGTTCGAACTTTGAAGGTTCGGGGTCACTACGGAGATCTTCTTTCTACAAAAAGGCAACAATACTTGTTGCCTTTTTGTAGGACTAGTCAATTTACTCTCTTTTATTGAATAATTATTGACCAGAATGGATTTCAAGATTCCAACGCCCTTGAGAAATGTATTTTGCTTTAATCCAGTCGTTTATACTAGCGTGATAATTTACTCCATTATTACCATAAAGTTTAGAAGTAGGTGATGAGAAATCAAAAATGGTATTTGAATCAAGAACAGAAATATAAATTTCTTGACCAACATATCCATCTGTAAAATTTCTAATTTTGGTGATTACAGTACTATCAGTATAATAATCTAGGTTGCCATTTTTTACGCTAGGAGTTGGGCTATTTTGCTCAAAATAAGAGAAAGAAGCACCTTTATTGACTAAATTGTTTTTTACTATATAATAT
>CAJXHW010000351.1 GCA_913054565.1 uncultured Kordia sp.
CAATTTAATAAAAAATAACTTCATGATTCTTTTAGCTTTGAATGAACTAAACCTCCAATATATTGAAGGTTATATAAAAAAAGGACATTTGCCAAACTTCAAAAAATTACTGGAAAAAGGATATACTAGAACCACTAGTGAATCTGAATATTCTTTAC
Source organism: uncultured Kordia sp. (assembly GCA_913054565.1). GTDB lineage: Bacteria > Bacteroidota > Bacteroidia > Flavobacteriales > Flavobacteriaceae. The sequence continues at coordinate 159 of CAJXHW010000351.1, forward strand.
TTGAACCATGGATTCAATGGACTACTGTTCAGACTGGATTATCATATTCAGACCATGGTATATTTAGATTAGGTGATATAATAGACAGAAAAGATCTTCATCAAATATTTGAAGAATTAGAGAGTAATGGACTTGCAGTAGGAGCTATTTCACCTTTCAATGCTGATAACAGATTAAAAAAAGCTAAATTTTTTATTCCAGACCCTTGGACACAAACAAAAGCTAGCGGAAGTTTTTTGATTTCTAAACTAAGTATTACTATATCAAAAATCGTAAATAGCAATGCTTCTGGAAAAGTTGTTTTTATGGATCTAATATGGTTATTATTAGGATTTGTGAGATTTGTTCGTTTAAAAAGGTGGTGGAGTTTTATTAAGTTAATTTCTATTAGAAAAAAACCAGGAGTCAAAGCAGCTATTTTAGATATGATTTTACTTGAGGTATTTGTTACATTACAAAAAAAATATAAACCTGATTATTCTCATTTGTTTTTTAATGGAGGTGCTCATGTACAACATCATTATTTGTTCAATTCATCTATTTATGCAGGAGTTTTTAAAAACCCTGAATGGTATTGTCCGAAGGATTGGGATCCTTTATTTATGATGTTAAATTGTTATGATAAAATTATAGGTGATTTGTTACTTACAGGAGAAAGAATTATTGGTGTTACAGGACTTCATCAAACACCTCATGAAGAGCAAACATTTTATTGGAGACCTATAGATCATGAAGTGTTTTTAATAGAACTTGGAGTAGATGTGATATTTAATGTAATACCTAGAATGTCTAGAGACTTTTTGATTGAAACGAAATCTTTACAGAATGCAAATGAGGTTGAATTAGTTCTTAGTTCTTACAAAGATTCTGAGAATAGTATGAACGTATTTTCAGTTGATAATAGAGGGAAGTCTTTATTTGTTGAAATAATTTATGCTAATGATATAAATGATGATTTAATGTTTATCGGAAATAATAAAAAGATTGTAGATTTAAAAAATAAACTTGCTTTTGTAGCCATTAAAAATGGTAAACATAATGGCGAGGGTTATGTGTTTAGTAATAAGGAATTAAACTTGCCTGAAAAAATTGAACTCAAAGAACTTTATGATATAATTAAAAAATTTACTATAAATGACTATAACAATTCTAATTAACTTTATGATGGAAAAGAACTTGTTAGTGAAACATTTTTGTTTATTAATTAATTGACATTTTTTGGTTCTAACAATTAATTCAATAATTTTTTTATCTTTGAACCAAAGATTAGAACTCTCCCCTGCAAAAATAAATAGAGAAAGTTAAATTTAGATTGCTTAAAATGTTAGAGGTATTTCCATCAAACACAGTCCTCTCTGTAATTCTTTTAATAGGAGTGTTTTTACTTACATTATTCTTATTGCCGAGAATTAGAGAGATTAGCCTTAAATTGGGTCTTTACGACACACCTGACTATAGGAGTTCTCATTCTTCAATTGTACCTACATTTGGAGGAGTAGCTTTCTATATAGCATTATTATTAACCTTGTTTTTAGCACAAAGATTTGATGATAATAATGTTGGATTAACCTTATTAGTGTCTATTTCCATTGTTTTTTTTATAGGTTTAAAGGATGATTTACAAAACCTATCACCTAAAAAGAAATTTTTAGGTCAAATTATAGCAGTAGCAATATTAATGATTCAATCAGATTTTAGAATTGTATCTTTTCATGGATTTTTAGGATTATATGAACTCCCAACTATATTATCGATTGGTTTGAGCATGTTCTTTATTTTAAGTTTAATTAATGCATACAATCTAATTGATGGAATTGATGGTATGGCTTCTATTGTTGGTATAGTTATAGCGTCTAGTTATGGGTTTATATTCTATAAGTTGAATATGTTATTATATCTCGCTATTTCAATGTCAATAGTTAGCATGCTTTTCGGTTTTTTGCGATTCAATTTTTCTCCAAAGAAAAAAATATTTATGGGAGATACTGGATCCTTGGTTATCGGATTAACTCTAGGATTACTAACATTAAAATTATTATCACTTGGGGCAAATGCTTTTCAGGTTCTTGCATTAGATAGACAAGAAATACCATTACTCATTTTAGGGATACTTTTTATACCTGTTTTTGATATTTTTCGTGTGATGTTTATTAGATTTAGTAAGGGGAGACCTGTTTTTTCTCCAGATAGAAATCACATTCACCACATTTTAATAGATGCTGGACTATCTCATCGAAGAGCCTCTGTTTTCTGTGGATTAGGTAACATGTTTGTAGTTTTGAGTATGTTTTACACAACCAGAGATTTAGGTGTCTTAGCATCTTTCTTTGTTTTATTATTCTTTACAACTGTTTTTTTATTGATGTTTTTTGGATTGAATAAAAGCTATTCTTCAAAAAGAATTAAGGTCAAGCTGCGTAATTTTTTATTTTTTACCTCTAAAGCCTTTAAATTACAGACAAAAGAATATTCTAGGTCTCACAGATTAGCGTTTAATCAAAAATTAAAAAGAATTCGTATTTTATTTTTTTAATTCTCAATATAGTAGTTTGATTAAACGCTTTTTTGATTTCTTATTCTCAATTTTATTAATAGTTTTATTTTCTT
>CAJXHW010000352.1 GCA_913054565.1 uncultured Kordia sp.
AACTAATCTAAACTGAACGAGCTGTTTGAAACTAATTTACTTCCTCTAAATACGTTTACAAAATAATTACCTTTTTCAAATCCATCTTTAGGCGCTTGCAAGTAATTACAAATATCTAATGTTTTGCTTGTGTAATTAAACTCTGTACTATAACTGTAATTTAATGTTTTACCATCAAACTCAATCACATCATTTTTACCTAATACATTGTTTTTAGAGTCTAAAACTTGAACGTATAACATTTTAGTTCCTTGCTCTGCTATTTTATTTTCAGCCAATGCAAAACATATTTTCACTTTATCAGCACGTCTTGCTCTTGTAGTTGGTATTTGTTTTCCTGATGATTTTTGAATTAAAGCAATTCCTTTTAATCCTACTATTGAAATTTCTGAAGCTGATTCAATTAATCGCTGTGCGTCTGTAACTTGAGACGTTAAGGAGTCTGATAATTTTAACTGAGAGTCTAATTGTCCAACAAGCGTATCATTAACCTGTGTTAAACGTGTGTTTTGTAATTGAAGTTCATCATTATCTTTTAACAACTTCTGAATATCTTTTTTTAACTTAAAGTAACTGTTCTTATATTTCGTAAGTGTTTCAACAGTAGCTTGTGATGCCCTTAACTCGTTAAGCGTCGCACTTAAACTATCTCTTTTCGAAACCAAATCTTCATTTAAAACCTCGTTTTCTGAAATTTGTAAATTCAATTTTTCAATTTCACTATCTAATTTATCATCTAATACAGTAATTTCAGAATTCAACGCTGTTTTAGTTTCATTCAACTCATTATTCTTTAAAAAGAACATTACAGAGGCACCTATTAATAATAACGCTAAAATTCCTAAAGTAACTTTAAGTCCAGTATTCTTGTTTTCTTCTGACATATTTTTTGGTTAAAAATTTATATCGTTAAATCTACTAAAAAGTTTAACAATCAAAAAAAAATAACTGTACTTTCGTAATGATATATGCATTTTGATATGACAAGTTTAAAAATATACACAGAAAATGATGTGCTTGCGTTTATTAGCAAGCGTAAAGGAGAAAAGAAGTTTGGTGAAAAAGTAACTTTTATTTCTAATAACTCTGATTTAGATACTGAGCTTGAAAACTCTGACTCTAAATACGTTTTGTTTGGCATCAATGAATCTATTGGTGTAAAAGCCAACAAAGGGCGTCAAGGCACTGAAACAGCTTGGAATAGCGCTTTAAAAAGTTTATTAAACACTCAAAACTCTTCTTTAAATAAAGGGAAAAATGTTTTATTGCTTGGCTGTTTAGACTTTCCTGAAAAAATGGCTTTAGCTAAAGAGCTAGACGCTGATAATGCATCAGATTTACAACAACTATACACCATGGTTGAAGAAATTGATGTGGAAGTTACTAACCTTATTTTTAAAATTGTTTCTGCTGGTAAAATCCCTATTGTTGTTGGTGGCGGTCATAACAACGCTTATGGTAATATTAAAGGAAGCTCATTAGCTTTAAACAAACCTCTAAACGTTATTAATTTTGATGCACATACCGATTTTAGAGCTTTAGAAGGTAGACATTCCGGAAATGGATTTTCATATGCTTTTCAAGAAGGGTTTTTAAATCGTTATTTTATTTTTGGTATTCATGAAAACTATACCTCTAAAAATATTTTAAAAGAATTAAGTTCACACAATAAACATCTAAACTACACCACATTTGAAGCTGTAGAAATTAGAAAAGAAACCACTTTTGAAAATGAAATGCAATACGCTTTAAACTTTATCAAAAAAGATAAGTTTGGGCTAGAAATTGATTTAGATGCTATACAAAACGTTGCATCAAGCGCCATGACTCCTTCTGGTTTTAGTGTTAATGCTGCTAGGCAATTTGTATCCTACTTTGGTAAATCAAAAAATGTAGCTTACTTACATTTGTGCGAAGCTGCACCATTTCTAGAAAACACCAATGCAAACCAAACTGGTAAATTATTATCGTATTTAATCACTGATTTTATGAGAGTAAATTAATCGTCACACGTTGTTGTAAAGTTAGACACTTCATATCTATAGGATGCATTCAAATTGTAATGCCACCACTCTGAAGTAATACTCCAAAAACCATGAGCTTCCATAACAGATTTCAGTAACTGTCTATTCTCTAATACCTTTTTAGGTAAATACGGATAAGCATGGTGTGCTTTATTCCCAAAAAAATCAAACTCAGTTCCCATATCTAAATCATTACCCAAACTATCAATCAACGTAATATCTACAGCTGTTCCTCTATTATGATTTGACCCCTTTTTAGGGTCAGCAACATAACGTTTATCTGGATAAATTTTCCACATTTTTTCTTGAATAGATAACGGTCTGTAACAATCAAAAAACTTAATATAATATCCTAATTTTTTAAATTCATTATTAGCTTTAAGCAACTGCTTAATTGTTGCATAACGCAACACACACTGGTCACAACCATAAACCTTTTCTTTTAAAAAATTATCAGAAGTAGCGTATTTTAAATCGTAAATAAACGTTGAATCAATATGACTAATATTAATAAATGTAGAATCATTAATTTGTTCTAAATCTAATTTTAACTTGTCATGAATTGGAGCAATACCCCTTTTTTCTTTTAAAGTATCTACTTTAACAACTTTAGGCATTGAATGCGTTATTACTGATGTACTCCTTTTACAGGATACAAGCATAAAAAAGGCAATTAAAGTAACTAATTTAAATTTCATACCTATTCAATATTACATTACAAGATACTTAAAATCA
>CAJXHW010000353.1 GCA_913054565.1 uncultured Kordia sp.
AATATTAATATATAAGAAAATTAGGTTTTAAGTTTAATCCACAGTTCAAAAGAATTATGTTAGATTATAATCAAATCATTTCAGATTATATTAAAATAGACAATACCGCAGTTAAGAATATCATTATTGACTTATTTGTTGATAGTAACTATAACAGCTTACCTGAATTTGTTGAAAATGTGGTGTCAAAATGTGGTGTAACAGCCATGAATATCATGGTAGTTCATGGTGATAAATGGGATGTTTACATGAGCTTTTCAAGTGACAATATATTCTCAGAAAATAAAGGTGTTTTAGAGTTAGTTAAAAAACCCGTTACAAGACAAGAAGCTGAAAACATATTAGCTAATAAAGTAATTCATTTATTAGATACTGTTGATTTCCTCTCCTTTAAAACAAGATTATAACTTATAAAACCTGCCTATTTTTAAATAAAGACAGGTTTATAATATTGCAGTACTAAGCTTCTTTTCTTATAAGACTATAGCACTTTGTTCTTTTTCTTTTGCTGCAATTTTCACTGCCAAACAAACAATATGCATTGCCATATCAATTTCTTCTAAAGTTGGGCATGACGGTGCTAAACGAATATTACTATCATTCGGGTCTTTTTTATACGGAAATGTTGCACCAGCACTTGTAAGTTTTACACCTGCCTCCGAAGCTAAAGCAACAACTCTTTTAGCAGTGCCTTTTACAACGTTAAAACTAATAAAATAACCTCCTTTTGGCGTAGTCCATGTTGCTAAACCAGTTCCTCCTAACTCTTCATCAAGAATTGCTAGAGTTTTTTCAAAACGAGGTTTTAATAACTCAGCATGTTTTTTCATATGTACATGAACAGCTTCAATTGACTTGAAAAAACGAGTATGTCTCACTTGATTTATTTTATCAGGACCAATACTAGAAAAAAACAAATGACCTCTATACCAATCCATATTTTCTACACTACCTCCTACTGCAGCAACTCCGGCTCCAGCAAAAGTAATTTTTGACGTGGATCCAAATATAAATGGACGATTTTCATGTCCTTCAGCTTTACAAGTATCTAAAATATTTTTCACTTCATCATGCTCTTCAGATAAATGATGTACTGCATAAGCATTATCCCAAAAAATTCTAAAATCTTTTGCTGCTGTATACATTTTACTTAGCCTATCTACAATACCATCTGAGCAGCTCAACCCCGTTGGATTATTATATTTTGGTACCATCCAAATCCCTTTTATACTTTCATCTTCAGAAACCAGGCGCTCTATTTCATCCATATCAGGTCCGTCTTCATTAGTCGAAACTGTAATCATTTCGATACCAAAATGCTCGCAAATACTAAAATGACGATCATAACCTGGTGATGGACATAGAAATTTTACAGTCTGTTTTCCCCAAGGCAATAAACTACCCGGAACCCCATGAGTAATAGCTCTTGAAATAATATCATGCATGATGGTTAATGAAGCATTTCCGCCTACAACAACTTCATCTATTGAAGACACTTCAAGAAAATGTTTAAATAATTCTTTTGCTTCAGGAATACCGTCTAAACCACCGTAATTACGGGTATCTATATCAGCATTTGTTTTGTAATCTTCAGCTGTAACAGTATTTAATAGTTGGTTTGACAAGTCTAATTGTGCCTCACTTGGCTTTCCTCTAGACATATCTAATTCTAACTTCTTAGCTTTAAATGCTTCTAAATTTGAATGTAATTGATCAAGTGTCATTATGTATTAATTGTGTGTGTTTAATAAGCGTCAAAGATAGGTTGTACAGATGAAATTTCTGCAGTTTTATTAACAAACATTACTACCCTACTCTGACCTATACCTCCACCAATAGTATACGGTAGCTCGCCATTTAATAAGGCTTTATGAAATGGAAGCGTTTTTCTTTTTTCTTGTCCAGTAAGTTGTAATTGATGAGTTAAAGCTTTTTCATCAACACGTACCCCCATCGAACTAATTTCTAAACTTTTTTTACGTGTATCATCCCAAACTAAAACATCTGCATTCATTCCTGGTTTTCCATTCGCATCTTTGGTTGTCCAATCATCATAATCAGGTGCTCTAAAATCATGTACCTCTCCAGAAGATAGTTTGTCGCCAATACCTATTAAAAGCACCGCTCCATAAACTTTTGTTATAGCGTGTTCTCGCTCTTTAGATGTTAATTCTGGATATTTTTTATATAAATCCTCAGTATGAATCACTTTAATTTTTTTAGGTAATTTTGAAATTTCACCAGTCTTTTTTGATACAATAGCATCCGTAGCCCTTAACGCTTCATAAACAGCAGTACCGTGGGTTATTAACGTTTCTATGGTTCTATCGTCTTTAGTAATTACTTTTTCCCAATCCCATTGATCAACTAAATGCGAATGAATTGGTGATACAACTTCATCTGCTCTAATGGCTTTCATATCGGTTACAATTCCTTCTCCTGTTTGTGCACCAAGTTGTCCTAAATACCAACGTTTCCATTTGGCTAATGAATGTACTATTTCATGAGATTCTCTACCTAGCTTAAAAGCAACAGGCTTTTCTACACCATTTAAATTATCATTTAACCCAGAGTTTTGAGAGACAAACAAGGGCGCATTAACCTTTGTTAAATTTAAACGGTGTAGTAATTCTGTTTCAAATAATTGCTTTGAATATGTCACTAATCGTTCACTTTCTAAACTTCTTTTAAATGTTTTCATAATTATAAATGTTATTTTTTTCTACCACAAATCTATTTAAGAAAACTACAATAAAA
>CAJXHW010000354.1 GCA_913054565.1 uncultured Kordia sp.
ATTAAAAGAACAAGATTTAATCTTCGCTATTCCTTTCCTTGAAATTGTTTTAATCCTATTTCAATTAACTATATTTATAACTAACAAGGTATCTAAACCAAATCATTGGAAGTAAACAACAACATCATTCAGTTTCAAATTTCCGAAGCAAAAAAAGGAAAACAAAGTGCGTTTAATTTTTTGCTAGACACTTATTGGAGAGAGGTCTATGGGTTTCAACTCAAACGAACTCAAAATGAAATTGAGGCAGAAGACATTACCATTCAAACATTTTCAAAAGCGTTTCATAAAATTGATTTATTTGATGAACAATATAAGTTTAGCACATGGTTAATTACCATTTCTAAAAACATTCATTATGATTTTTTACGAAAAAATAAATCCTCAATAACATCAAAAACATCCAATGAAAGCAATGATTATATATACGATATTGTTGACGAAACACCGTCTATTGAAGATAAAATAATTACTGAACAAAATTTAGCGAAGCTCTTAAAAGACATAAAAAAATTAAAACCACATTACCAAGAAGTTATTCAATTGCGGTATTTTCAAGAAATGAGCTATAAAGAAATTGCTCAAGAAATTAATGAACCGATGAGTAACGTTAAAGTAAAACTACTACGAGCAAGAAAACTTTTAGCGGAAATTATCGCTAAAAACAAGTGATTCACACTTTATAAAAACGACTAACTTATATTGCATCATCCATCCCTTAGTTAATTAGGATTTTCTCTTTATCTTTGTCGGCTCATAAAGAACCCATATTATGAATACAGAAGAATCACATGTACTACCACCCAAAGGAAAACCAAAATGGTTAAAAGTCAAACTTCCGGTTGGAAAAAAATATACAGAATTACGTGGTTTAGTTGACAAATACAAATTAAACACCATTTGCACATCTGGTAGTTGCCCAAACATGGGAGAATGTTGGGGGGAAGGAACTGCTACATTCATGATATTAGGTAATATTTGCACGCGTTCTTGTGGCTTTTGCGGTGTAAAAACTGGTAGACCAGAAACCGTTGATTGGGATGAGCCAGAAAAAGTAGCACGGTCAATTAAATTAATGAAAATTAAACACGCTGTATTAACATCTGTTGATAGAGATGATTTAAAAGACATGGGGACTATTATTTGGACGGAAACCGTAAAAGCTATACGAAGAATGAATCCCGAAACAACTTTAGAAACTTTAATCCCGGATTTTCAAGGTGTAGAAAAGCATCTTGACAAAATGATTGAAGTTGCTCCGGAAGTCATTTCCCATAATATGGAAACTGTGAAACGATTAACTAGAGAAGTTCGTATTCAAGCAAAATATGAGCGTAGCCTAGAAGTTTTACGATACTTAAAAGCAAATGGACAAAGACGAACTAAAACAGGCATCATGCTTGGTTTAGGGGAAACTAAAGAAGAAGTTATTGAAACTTTACATGATATTAGAAATGCTGATGTAGATGTTGTAACCATTGGACAATATTTACAACCAAGTAAAAACCATTTACCAGTACAACGCTTTGTTACACCAGATGAATTTGCCGAATATGAAAAAATTGGCAAAGAATTAGGGTTCAGACATGTTGAAAGTGGTGCCTTAGTAAGATCATCTTACAAAGCCCATAAGCATATTTTATAATTCACTTTGAGTCAAATAACAAATATCGCCATAAATGGATTTGGTAGAATTGGAAGAAATTTATTCCGGTTACTAATCAACAATCCTAACATAAATGTTGTTGCAGTAAATGATTTAGCAAACGCAAAAACCTTGGCGCATCTATTAAAATATGATAGCATTCATGGTACATGCAAAGCTGAAATTACACATCATCAAAATAACATTGTAGTTAACGGAAAACACATCCCACTTAGCAATCACTCAACATTAGAGAACCTCAACTGGTTACCCTATAAAATAGACTTTGTAATTGAATGCACGGGTAAGTTTAAAACCTCTAACCAGCTTAAACACCATATTTCTAATGGTGCCAAAAAGGTTATTTTGGCCGTTCCACCACAATCAGATGATATAAAAATGGTTGTTATTGGTGTTAATGAACATATACTTGATGGTTCTGAAGTTATTATTTCTAATGCTTCTTGCACAACAAATAACGCAGCACCAATGATTAAAATCATTGATGAATTATGCGGTATAGAACAAGCGTACATTACCACTATTCACTCATTTACCACAGATCAAAGTTTGCATGACCAGCCACATAGAGACTTAAGACGTGCGCGTGCTGCAACCCAGTCAATAATTCCAACCACAACAGGTGCCGCAAAGGCAATAACACACATTTTCCCTAAACTTTCTAATGCAATTGGCGGTTGCGGAATTAGAGTTCCGGTGCCTGACGGATCATTGACAGACATTACTTTTAATGTAAAAAAGGAAGTAAGTATAGAAACTATCAACACCGCTTTTAAAAATGCTGCCAACACCAATTTAAAAGGTATTTTAGCCTACACAGATGACCCTATCGTTTCTGTAGACATTATTGGTAACCCACACTCATGCACTTTTGATTCTCAACTAACTTCTGTTATTAAAAAAATGGTGAAAATTGTTGGCTGGTATGATAACGAAACAGGTTATAGTAATAGATTGGTCAATTTAATACAGCTATTAAATAAATAACCTTCTTCTTATAAATTCATCTTACAAAATTAACTAAAAATTGTATCTTTATTTCCTATGAAGAAACAATTAAAACGACTCATACTATTTTCT
>CAJXHW010000355.1 GCA_913054565.1 uncultured Kordia sp.
GAGCACTAACTAACTACAAACTTAAAGGCAGAAGTTTTTTATTATTAAAACCTTCTACTTACATGAACTTAAGTGGTAAAGCCATAAAATATTGGCTTACAAAAGAAAACATCCCTTTAGAGAATCTTTTGGTTATTACAGATGATTTAAACCTTCCATTTGGTTCATTACGCATTAAAACGAAAGGAAGTGATGGTGGACATAATGGACTAAAAGACACGCAATTACAACTACAAACCACCAAATACAACAGATTTAGATTTGGTATTAGTGATGAATTTAGCAAAGGTAGACAAGTAGACTATGTTTTAGGTGAGTGGACTTCCGAAGAAAACGACAAGCTCCCTGAGCGCCTAGATAAAGCTATAGAAACTATAAAATCATTTGGTTTAAGCGGCATAAACAACACAATGAATAACTTTAATGGTAAGTAATAAAATTGGCAATATTTACTAACTTTATCTTTTAAATTTTAGCTTAACCGATTACTATTTTTTTATGAAAACATTTCATTCCGTTGAATCCTTTTCATCAAAAACACCAACAGTACTTACTATTGGGACTTTTGACGGTATACATATTGGACACAAAAAAATACTACATAAGCTAATAACTATAGCCAAGGAGCGTAATTTAGAGTCGTTAGTTTTAACATTTTTCCCACACCCAAGAATGGTGTTACAAAAAGATGCTGATATAAAACTAATTCACACAATAGACGAACGAACAACTATTTTAAACTCATTAGGGCTACATAACTTAATTGTACAACCATTCTCAAAAGAGTTTTCACGATTAACCGCTACAGAATTTGTGAGAGACATTCTTGTGCAGCAATTAAATGTAAAACACATCATTGTTGGTTATGATCATAGATTTGGAAGAAACAGAACTGCAAATATTGACAATTTAAAAGAGTTTGGTTTAATTTATGATTTTACTGTGGAAGAAATCTCTGCACAAGACATAAACGATGTTGCGGTTAGCTCAACAAAAATAAGAAAAGCCTTAACCGATGGCGATATTCAAACCGCTAATAAGTATTTAGATGACTCTTTTCAGTTAAATGGCGTTATTACAGTTGGCAAGGGTATAGGACGCACTATTGACTTCCCAACTGCTAATATTTCAATTGCTGAAGATTATAAAATGATTCCCAAAAACGGAGTATATATTGCAACGGCCACTATTGACAACAAAACCTATAATGGAATGATGAATATTGGCCACAACCCTACGGTTAACGGCAAAACACAAACTATTGAAATTCATTTGTTCAATTTCAATAAAGACATCTATCATAAAAATATTTCTGTTAAAATTTTAAAACGCATTAGAAACGAATACAAGTTTGAATCTGTTTATGCCTTAAAAAATCAATTAAGTAAAGATCAAAACGATGCGTTAATTTATTTTAAGAACAATGACTAGGTTCTTATTTAAACAAATAGACAACTCTTCACTAATCATATTCCGAATCATATTCGGACTTCTAATTTTTTTAGAATCTGTAGGTGCTATTTTTACTGGCTGGGTAAAAAAAACACTTATTGATCCCGAGTTTACTTTTACGGTAATTGGTTTTGACTGGCTTCAGCCTTTACCTGATAATGGCATGTATTATTATTATGCAATCATGGGAATTTTGGGACTAATGGTTATGATTGGTTACAAATATCGGTTTAGCATTATATCTTTTACATTGCTTTGGACCGCTACGTATTTGATGCAAAAAGCATCTTACAACAATCATTATTATTTGCTTATTTTAATTTCTGGTTTTATGTGTATATTACCAGCAAACAAATACCTATCTGTAGACGCTAAATTACACCCAAATATCAGCACCATAAAAATGCCTAATTGGGTAAGATTAATATTCATTGCGCAAATGGCAATTGTATATACCTACGGAGCAATTGCAAAGTTATATCCTGATTGGCTAGACACAACTGTCATAAGCCTGTTTATGCAGTCTAAAAAACATTATTACATTATTGGCAATCTGCTACAAGAAACATGGATACATTACTTTTTAACCTATGGAGGCATTCTTTTTGACGGCTTAATCATTCCTTTATTATTAGTTAAAAAAACACGTAAAATTGCTTTTATTGCGGCTATTTTCTTTCATGCATTTAATGCAGTTGTATTTCAAGTAGGTATATTTCCATTTTTATCGCTAGCTTTTTGTGTATTCTTTTTTGAACCAAAAACAATACACCGCATTTTCTTAAAAAGAAAACAGTTTTACAATACAAATGAAGTAATCACCCCAAAAAACAAAACCTTAGCAACATTATCACTAGCAGTCTATTTTTGTTTTCAACTAATTTTACCTGTTCGCCACTGGTTTATTAAAGGAGATGTTTTACAAACAGAAGAAGGACATCGTTTAAGTTGGCGCATGATGTTACGCACAAAATCTGGTATTATAAACTTTAAAGTTGTTGATAAAACTACTGGGAAAGCAACCATTATTAGCCATCATGAAATGCTCAGTGTGAAGCAAAGTCAAATATTAGCAACAAAACCGGATATTATTTGGCAGTTTATTCAACACCTAAAAAACAACTATAAAAAAGAAGGAAAGAATATTGAAATTTATGCTATAAATAGCCGAGTGAGTATTAATGGCAAACCTTACCACCCTTTTATTAACCCTGATATTGATTTAACAACAGTTGAATGGCAAACATTCAGCCATAGTAAATGGATTTTAAATTCTCCTACAAAAAGATCGT
>CAJXHW010000356.1 GCA_913054565.1 uncultured Kordia sp.
GGGACCAAAAGATATCGAATTTTTTTCTAAAATTCCTATTCTAGGAGTTATTGGTAAAAGTAGCTCGATATTGACAGTTTTTGAAAAATCAAAATCACCAGTGTCAGAATCTTTTAGAGCAATGCGCTCTGGATTAGATTTTATTTTCCGAAAACAAAAAAATAATCCTGATGCTAAAACCATTTTAGTGACCTCATCCGTAAGTGGTGAAGGAAAAACATTTACCTCAATTAATATGGCTAGCTTATATGCTATTGCAGGTAAAAAAACAGTATTAGTAGGTTTGGATTTACGAAAGCCTAAAATTTTTGACGATTTTAACTTACATAATAATTTTGGAGTAGTTAATTATTTAATTGCAGACAAAAAGTTGTCAGAGGTTACTCAACACACACACGTTCCTAATTTAGATTTAATTACGGCAGGGCCAATTCCTCCAAACCCTTCAGAGTTAATTATAAGTGAGGAAATGGATCAATTTATTGCTGAGTTAAAGGAAAAGTACGATTATGTGGTGTTAGATACCCCGCCCTTAGGTTTAGTGACTGATGCTTTAGATTTAACCCGTTTTTCTGATGCAAATTTATATATGATAAGGCAAGATTATACTAAAAAAGGGATGTTGGGCTTAATTAATGAAAAGTATGAAAATAAAGAAATTAAAAACTTAAGTTTTGTGCTTAATTACTTCAAACAAAAAACAGGCTACGGCTACGGCTACGGCTATGGTTACGGTTATGGTTACGGCTACGGTGTGTATGGTAATGGGTATCATGAGCTAGAAAATGAAACAAGCATATTAAGTAAAATTAAAAATTTTATTAAAACAAGGGTTAGAAAATAAATGCAAAACCAAACTAAAATATATCAAAAAGAGCATAGTAAAGGTCTGGGAGGTTATTTAAAAGATAGCATTGCAGACATTTATAACTCCCGTTTTTTAGCAAAACAATTGGCAGTACGTGATATTAAAGCCCAATACCGGCAATCATACTTTGGTGTTATTTGGGCATTTATAACCCCCTTAACTACAGCATTTGTATGGGTGTTTTTGAGTGTTACAGGCACAATACAATTAACTGATACAGGGGTGCCATATCCTTTGTTCGCTTTTGTAGGTACACTAATATGGTCCATATTAAAGGAAGCTATCAATGCGCCAATACAAAACACCACAGCAGCCAAAGGAATTTTAGCTAAAATTAATTTCCCAAAAGAAGCTTTAATTGTCTCAGGAATATATAAGTTGTTGTTTAATAGTAGTGTAAAGTTTGTAATGTTATTTGGGTTTTTATTATTTTTTAATGTAGGCCTTAATGTTAGTTTGTTATGGTTGCCTTTAGCTGTTATTGGTACACTTATTTTTGGTACAGCTATAGGGCTGTTAATTACGCCAATTGGTATGCTGTACAAGGATGTACTGAAGTTTATAAACTTAGGACTAACATTTGTAATGTATATTACCCCAGTAGTGTATGTAATACCTAAAGAAGGACTCATGAAAACATTGATGGAGCTAAACCCATTAACGCCGTTAATTGTTACGGTAAAGGATATTGCTTTTGGAACTACACCACTGTTATTAGGGGAGTATTTAGTAATAGTACTTATAAGTATACCTCTTTTTTTAATTGGTTTACTGTTTTACCGCATATCAATACCAATTATTGTGGAACGCATGAGCGCATAGACCTATGAAGAACGATAAAGAAGTATTAGTAAAGGTTGAAGGACTGTCAAAAAAGTTCTGTAAAGATTTGAAAACAAGTCTATGGTATGGTGTTAAAGATTTGATGTCAAATGTATTAGGTAATAAGGGGGCAAGAACTTTACGTGATAAAGAATTCTGGGCAGTAAAGGATATCAATTTTGAACTCCGCCGTGGCGAATGTATTGGTTTAATAGGGCACAATGGTGCAGGAAAATCCACTTTGCTAAAAATATTAAATGGCTTAATTAACCCAGACGAAGGAAAGGTAACCATAAAAGGACGTGTAGGCGCGTTAATTGAATTAGGCGCCGGATTTAACCCTATTTTAACCGGACGTGAAAATATTTATAACAATGGCGCAGTGTTAGGCTTTACCAAAGCTGAAATAGATGCCAAAGTGGAAGATATCATAGACTTTTCTGAGCTCAGAGAGTTTATTGACATGCCCGTTCAAAATTACAGCTCGGGGATGAAAGTGCGCCTTGGTTTTGCTGTTGCCGCACAAATGGAACCCGATGTACTGATTATTGATGAGGTCTTGGCAGTAGGTGATTTAGGTTTTGTACTCAAATGCTTTAAAACTATTGATAAAATACTACCCAATACAGCCATCATATTTGTGTCACACAGCATGCCAATGGTGTCCCGTATTTGTAGCCAGATTATTTTAATGGAGAAAGGTGTGGCAAAGTTTCAAGGAACAGATGTTTCTAAAGCAATTGACCTATATTATGGGAGATTTAAAAATTCTGAAAGTTTAGTTGTTTTTGATAATAATTATATACAGCTAGACAAAGTGGAAATCCTTAATTCCAAAGAGCTAAATGATATACCAACTTTATCGTGGAAGGACGATTTAAATATTCTATTGAAATTCACGAATTTAAAACTTAAATTTATCCCTTTTGTTAAAATATTTATTTTTGATAAAGAGCAGCGGAGTACCGGTATGTTATTTTATGAGTATAAAAGAACGCCAGTAAAAAATGGGAGTTTTTCATTGAAATTGTG
>CAJXHW010000357.1 GCA_913054565.1 uncultured Kordia sp.
AATTAACCGATAGCCTGGTGATGTTGGATGTAACTCTAACTCCGTTTTAGCATCACCAACTCTATGCTGATAGTCTTCAGGGTCATGACCTCCATAAAATGTAAAAAAGCCTTTGCCTTTAATTCCATGAATGTATTTGGCTTCAGAATTAGTTTTATTTTTTCCCATTATCAAAACATTCGCTTTGACTTCATCAGGGCTAAATGAGGTTGTTTGCCCCATAAAACCTTTAATTAACTGCGTATGATTTTGGCATAGCATTGTTGGGATAGGATCCCATTTTGCTGAAAACTCCATTAAAGAAAAATAATCCAATTCTTTTTTGATTTTTCGTTTGGTGGTCATGTCAATACTTGAAAACTCATAAACATTAGGACTTTTCTCCAACTTAAAATTGGTAAAAGCAAACGTGTTATTATAATCTAATTTACTTTGGTAATTTGACGCGCTTGGATCTCCATCAAACATGGGTTCACAAATATCCGTTGCCGTTGCTGAAAGTGCAATATCAAAACTATCAGTAGCACTACACATGGCAAACATAAAGCCCCCACCAACTACAAAGTCTCTTATTTTTAACGCCACAGCCCGTTTCTCTTCAGATACCTTAGCATAGCCTAAACTTTTAGCTAACTCCTCCGCATTACGCTTGTTTTCTATATACCAAGGAGCAGCTTTAAAACTCCTATAAAACTTTCCGTATTGCCCAGTAAAATCTTCATGATGTAAATGCAACCAATCATACAATACCAAAGCGTCATTTAAAACTTCAGTATCATAAATTTTTTCATACGGAATTTCTGCATAGGTTAATGCCATGGTTACTGCATCATCCCAAGGTTGGTTGGTATTTGGTGCGTAAACCGCAATTCTTGGTGCCTTTTCTAAAGTTACAGCTTCTTGGTTAACTGACGGACTACTTATACCAGTTAGTATCTGCTCTACTTTTGTATTAGAAAGGACTTCATAAGACACTCCTCTGATAGTACACTCTTTACGTAAGGCTTGTGTATCCGATATTAAAAAAGATCCACCTCTATAATTTAATAACCATTTAACTTTTAATTGTTGTTCTAAAGTCCAATAAGTAATACCATAGGCTTTTAAATGATTTTTTTGACTATTCTCATCCATTGGAATAAGAATATATGACGAAAAACCATGTATTGAGTACACTAAAAACAATATGAGAATAATGTGTTTTTTCATGGATAAAAGATAAACAAAAATAGTTATTTATAACTTGTACCAAATAAAAAAGTCTCAATACAGTTTAAAACTATAATTGAGACTTTTAATTAACTATAAACTTCTTATTTAAAAAGGAACTTCATCATCATTAAACCCATGATTTGCATTCATAGAACTTCCAAACGCATCTTCAGGGTTAGGACTCGGTAAACCTCCTGTTGAAAACGGATTATCATCAGAATTCATTGATGATTGCATTTCAAATGGTGTACTAAAATCATCTAAGTTGTCAAACTTACCAAGATGACCAACAAACTTTAAACGAATATTATCTAAACCACCATTTCTGTGTTTAGCTATAATAAACTCTCCTTGCCCTTCTGTTGGTGAACGTTCGTCATCATCCCACTCATCAATTTTATAATATTCTGGTCGGTAAATAAACGATACAATATCGGCATCTTGCTCAATTGCTCCAGACTCCCTTAAATCAGACAATAATGGACGTTTACTTCCTCCTCTTGACTCTACCGCACGCGATAACTGAGATAATGCTATTACAGGTATTTCTAGTTCTTTAGCTAGAGCCTTTAAGTTTCTTGATATTGTTGATATTTCTTGTTCTCTATTTCCTGTTTTATTAGACCCTCCTGCAGTCATTAATTGCAAGTAATCAATCATAATTATCTTAATATCATGTTGAGAGGCTAATCGACGGGCTTTTGCTCGTAAATCAAATATTGATAAAGATGGTGTATCATCAATAAATAAAGGGGCTTTTTCTAAGTTTTTAACTTTTACATTTAATTGCTCCCATTCGTGTTTTTCTAACTTACCTGTTCTTAATTTTTCAGAAGACAATCCAGTTTCTGATGATATTAAACGTGTAATTAATTGTACAGATGACATCTCTAATGAAAAGAATGCTACAGCTTTATTAGCATCAACAGCAATATTTCTTGCCATTGTTAAGGTTAATGCTGTTTTACCCATACCAGGTCTTGCTGCAACTATAATTAAATCGGAGGGTTGCCAACCAGACGTAAGCGCATCTAATTTTGTAAACCCTGTAGGAATACCACTTGTTCCGTCTTTATTTGAAATCTCTTCTATTTTCTTTTTAGCTAATAACACCAAATCTTGAGCGGACTCAGATGACTTTTTAATATTCCCTTGAGTTACCTCATATAGTTTTGCTTCAGCATTATCCAATAAATCAAAAACATCGGTTCCTTCATCATAGCCTTCTTGAATAATTTCATTTGAAATTTTTATAAGACTGCGTTGAATATATTTTTGAAGAATAATACGTGCATGAAACTCAATATGTGCTGAAGAAGCTACTTTTTGGGTTAATTTTATTAAGTAAAAATCACCCCCAACAGCTTCTAACTTGCCATCTTTCTTTAATTGTGATGAAACGGTTAATAAATCGACCGGCTCTGATGTTTCGAAGAGTTTAAAAATAGCCTCACAAATAA
>CAJXHW010000358.1 GCA_913054565.1 uncultured Kordia sp.
AAACGAGAGGCTTCAGATAAACATTCAATAGCTTCTTTAGCATTATGAGCTCTGTTCATTAATGCTAGATCATCCTCATAAAAAGATTGTATTCCAACACTTAATCTATTAATGCCTATTGAACGGTATTGCTCAAATATAGTTCCTGAAGATACTAACGGCATTAAATCATCTGGATTTGCCTCTAAGGTAATTTCTGGACTATCAACAACATTAAATGTTTCATAAACTGTAGAAATTAAAAACTGTAATTCATCAATAGATAATAATGAGGGGGTGCCACCACCAAAATAAACGGTTTCAATGGGAGTAGACACTTCATTTTTACGCATCACTAATTCTTTAGCAATTGCTTTTACTATATCTTCCTTTTTTGCGAGTGATGTTGAAAAATGAAAATCGCAATAATGGCAAGCTTGTTTACAAAATGGAATATGAAGATAAATACCGCTCACTGAAAAAAAATATTTTAGTATTAGTTACTTTTTAATTCTACTTTCATTCTGACTTACAAAACTTGACCAACTTCCATAGTTTTTTTCGCTTTGTGCGCGTCCTGAATTAAAGTGATGACAAACTGCAGCTGCTAAACCATCAGTCGCGTCTAAGTTTTTAGGTAATGATTTTAAATTGAGAAGATTTTTTAACATCTCAGCCACTTGTTCTTTACTTGCATTTCCGCTACCTGTAATGGCCATTTTTATTTTCTTTGGGGCATATTCAGTCACAGGAATTTGACGTGACAATCCAGCCGCCATTGCCACACCTTGAGCACGTCCTAATTTTAACATCGATTGAACATTGACACCAAAAAAAGGGGCTTCTAAGGCCATTTCATCTGGGTGGTATGTGTCAATTAGCTCTATTGTACGCTCAAAGATTAGCTTCAATTTTACATAAGGATCTTTATGTTTTTGCAATAACAATTCGTTCATCTGCAAAAATTCCATTTTTTTATTGGTCACTTTTATATGTCCAAACCCCATTATTGTAGTTCCAGGATCAACACCTAATATAATTTTTTCTTTACTCACTATTTATTTTGTGTTAGTGATAACCGTGCTACCCTTTGTTTTTACTATTTATTCCATTTCTGGTTTTTCACAAAAGTAACAATCTGAATTTATTGAAATACTTACACCAAACGTTACATTTAGCATGGTTGTGTTAATCTTATCTGCTAAAACTGTTCCTTCGTAAGCCGTTTCTTGCCCCATATTGAAGATGTTTGAGCCATCTACAAAAACAGATACTCGGTCACTCACTCCATAATGAAGTGCCAAACCAGCAATGACATTAAAATTACTACTTGTATTATTTAGATGCGGTTCACTTAATGGTTTTATAAATGACATCCCTGGACCTGCATGTAAAAATATTCCTAACCGTTCTGGCAATGGAATTTGAAAATTATATAAATGATCCCAAACATTATAATATGCTTGTAAATTCACTCGCGTAAAATTAGCTTTAAATTCTGGAGAATCCCCTCCATTACCATAGCGATTAAACCCCATACCTGCTTTAACGCCTAATTTCTTTTTAAACATATAACGTATCCCAGCATCTACCGTTAAGCCGTTTATTGGTTTAGCCTCATAAGGTGTTACAAAATCATTTGAAGGGCTATTTACCCCTAAACCTAAATCAATAGTTAGAGTTTGTGCCGTAGTTAAACTTGAAACTACAATTAATAATAGTAGTGCTGTAAATCTATTCATCGGTATAAATTTTATAATTTGCGAACTGCTTAAACACAAACTTACTAAAAACTAATGAGCAAGCACAACAGTATGTCGCTTTTACATCAATACACAAAACAGGTAGTAATATTGTTAGTGAAATTAGTTTTAATATTTGCTGCATTTTTTTTTATTTACAATAAGCTTGTTCACAACGATGTTTTAGATATTGAAAACTTATTATATTATGTGAATCACCATCATATCATCACCTTTCAAAACCTAAGCATAATACTACTATTCAGCGTTTTTAATTGGGCTATTGAATGTTTAAAATGGCAACTACTTGTAAAGGAAGTACTACCCATTTCATTAAAAAAAGCAACTGAACAATCTTTAGGGTCATTAACAGCTTCAATTATAACACCAAATAGAATTGGTGAATATGGCGCTAAAGCAATTTATTTTAAAAAATCACTTCGAAAAAAAATAGTAGGTTTAAACCTTCTTGGTAATTTATCTCAACTTGGGGCAACACTGTTTTTTGGCATAGTTGGTTTACTTTACACCGTAATTACTTTCAAACTGCCACTGTCTTATTTAAAACTATTAGGCGTTTTTGCTTTAAGTATAGGGTTGTTTTTTATGTATTATAGATTTTCATCACGGACTAAATTTAAAAGTTATTCTTTCAAAAAGATGAAACACTTTACAACAAATTTAAATCGCAAAACACTTTACAAAACATTTTTTTTATCCGTATTAAAGTATATCTGTTTCTCACATCAGTTCTATTTTTTAATTTGGTTGTTTGGTATAGATGTTACATACATTGACGCATTGACATTGATATTTACCATGTATGTATTAGTTTCATTAGTGCCAACAGTATTTGTGTTTGATGTTTTGATAAAAGGAAGTGTTGCAATGTGGTTATTCAGCTTTGTGAATGCAAATGAGCTAATAATTGTAACTTGTACCACC
>CAJXHW010000359.1 GCA_913054565.1 uncultured Kordia sp.
AATGATATTTTATTTATCGAAAGTCTTAAAGATTACATCAAAGTAAATACCACACTTGGTGATTATGTTGTACATAAATCACTTTCGGCAATTACTGAAGAGTTGCCACAATCGAGTTTTTTAAGAATTCACCGATCCTATACAATTTCCATTAATAAAATAAGCGCTTTAGAAGGCAATACTGTTGAAATTTTAAACAAAAAAATTCCAATAGGTAGAAACTATCTTAAAATTACCAAACAGCGTATTTTCAATATTAATGATGAAAAAAAAAATAATTAACATTTAACCAATTAGAATGTCTATACCTAACGATACATCAAAAAAATCAACTCTAGTTCCAATCATAATCATTGCAGGTTTATTCTTTGTTTTTGGTTTTGTGACATGGATTAATGGCGCCTTAATTCCATACATGAAAGTCATTAATGAATTAACTGAATCTCAGGCATATTTAGTGGCTTCTGCTTCTTATATTTCATTTGTTGTCATGGCATTGCCAGCCTCTTATATTATTAAAAAAATAGGTTTTAAAAGTGGAATGTCATTAGGCTTACTTGTTATGGCAGTTGGAGCTTTACTCTTTATTCCAGCGGCTAATGCAAGAACCTATTGGATGTTTTTAGTTGCTATTTTTATTCAAGGAATTGGAATGACCTTATTACAAACAGCATCAAATCCATATATAACTATATTAGGACCTATAGAAAGTGGTGCCAAGCGAATTGCTATTATGGGAATTGCCAATAAAGTTGCAGGAGGAATAGGTTCTCTTATTATTGGAGCTGTTTTATTAACTGGAATTGATGACGTAAAAGAAAAATTAACCATACTAAATGATGTTGAAAAAGATCAATTATTAGATACTACTGCAGATGGTGTTGTAATGCCTTATGTCATTATGGCAATTGTACTAGTTATCTTAGGTATCCTAATTAGAAAAGCTGCGTTACCACATGTAGAAGCAGCACCAATTGAAGAATCGAAAGATGGCGAAAAATCAAAAACAAGTATTTTTCAATTTCCTCACTTATGGTTAGGAGTCTTAGCATTGTTTGTATATGTTGGAGTTGAAGTTATCGCGGGAGATACGATTATTGCTTATGGTATTGCGTTAGACATTCCTACCGATCAAGCTAAATTCTTTACCTTATTAACGCTCATGGCTATGGTATGTACCTATGCTTTAGGAGTCTTTCTAATTCCAAAATATATAAGTCAAGCATTTGCGTTAAAAGCCAGTGCAATACTGGGAATCCTACTATCATTTGCTATTGTTTTTACTAGCGGATTTACCTCAGTTCTTTTGGTTGCTTCCTTAGGATTTGCAAATGCATTAGTATGGCCAGCAGTTTGGCCTTTAGCATTAAAAGGCTTAGGAAAATTTACCAAAACTGCCTCAGCTTTATTGATTATGGGGATTTCTGGTGGAGCCATTCTACCGCTTCTGTATGGAGCATTAGTAGATAGTAAGAAAGAAGACCTTATTTCTAGTGGAGCTAATGAAATAGCAGCAACTGCAGAAGCTGCAACGCATGGATATTGGGTATTGCTTCCGTGTTATGTTATTATATTATACTATGCTTTTTGGGGACATAAAGTAGGGCTCAAAAAATCTTAATTTGTTGATTTGATGAAAAAGGAAAGAATAGTTTCGGTAGATATTTTAAGAGGAATTACCATTGTGGCAATGATTCTTGTAAATACGCCTGGAACATGGTCTAATATATATGCGCCTCTGCTACATGCAGAATGGCATGGCTTAACGCCAACAGACTTAATTTTCCCTTTCTTTTTATTCATCGTATGAATATCTATAGCATTTGCCTATAAAAACAAACCGAAAACATTTCATACCTACAATAAGATTTTTATAAGAAGTATAAAGCTCATTGCATTAGGACTTTTTCTCAATTTATTTTTACCCTATCTTCCGTTTATTACCGATATCGAAACGATGCGAATACCAGGCGTTTTGCAACGGATTGGTATCGTGTTTTGTATTTCGGCTATACTATATCTTCATTTTAATTGGAAAGTTATCCTAGGCTTGTCCATAGCTACATTACTACTATATTGGGCTTTTTTAGGGTTTTTACCTTTTTCAGATGGAACATTACCAACTTTTGATAGAGCACCTAATAATTGGGTTAATTATGTAGACTTAAATATTTTAGGAGAGCATATGTGGAAACCCGATTATGATCCTGAAGGTGTTTTGAGTACAATTCCTTCTGTAATAACATGTTTATTAGGAATTTTAATAGGTAAAGTATTGATGAGTTATCAAAACCGAAAAGAAACCTTACTTTTCATAATAGCGATTGGTTTACTCATTATCGGATATATTTTTAGTTATTGGTTTCCTATAAACAAAGCATTGTGGAGTAGTAGTTTTGTAATAGTTACAGGTGGTTGGGCAGTTTTAATTTTATCAATAATTTATTTCATTACAGATGTACTACATATAAAATTTGGTGCAATCTTCAAATATGTTGGTGTCAATGCAATTACCATTTATTTTTTATCCAGTTATATCTCAAAATTCTTTTATTTGACGAAGGTTGGAGCAAACGAAAACATACATTCATATCTATACAATAACATATTTGTACATTCCTTTTTAAGTGCAGAAATGTCTTCTTTACTGTATGCTTTAGTTGT
>CAJXHW010000360.1 GCA_913054565.1 uncultured Kordia sp.
TATCAGTTAGCATAATTTCACGATAGCTTTATTTTTCAATTAATTTATGCTTTTTGTAACTCTTTTAGTAACTCTAGAATTTTGTCAATTATTTCACTAATTTTACGTAAAGTATTATGCATCTCTCTATTTAAAGATTGATGGTTTTTAAAAGTGGCTACTGTCAATTTTGAATTAATCATTTTCTGATAATCTTCATAGGTTACATTGCTTTTGGTGTTACCATATAATAATTCAGGTTCAATCGTTTTTCTTAATTCCCAAAAAGCTCCATTGTAATATGAACTAATTGATTGATCTTCTGCTCTATTATATACTTTTTGGTATTGCATAAGTCTAGAAAATTGATTCATCAATTCTTTGTTTTTCAATAAACCTATTTTACCACTCGAAACAGCCTCATTGTATGTTGTTAAGTTTGGATTAAAGTAATTGACCCTAGAATATGCTATTGCTAAAACTCTTAGAGAGTCTACTGAGACTAATTGCGATTTACTTTTTGTGAGTTCTTGGAATTTTTTAATGTTATCTAGAAGGGATTTTAAATATGGTAATTCATCATTATTAATATCTACAGATGTATATTCAAAATCTTCAATTAAGGAAGCTATGAGTACTTGTTTGCTATTTTCAATTTTTCTATCTTCATTCCAATTGTTGATGCTTAATGCAATCAAAATACCTATTACCACAAGAATAATCTCTCCAATTGCGTACTTAAAGTACTTTCCAGTTTTTTTTTCACTCATAAGATTGAATCTAATTTTTCTAAAAAACTTAATCATAGTTTCTGTTTTATCCCCAAGCGACTATCTCAACCAAATGTCCACAGGACATTTGATTTTGCTTTGCAAAATTAAGTTTCGATAATCTAAAGAATTTTATCATTGGTTAGCGGTTTCTAGTAATGAAGCACAACGTGTTTGTGTATGATTTCGTTGCGTTTTTAATTACTAAAGTTAGCAAATAAATCACAGATAGAAAGTCCGAGAGGACTTTCGTAAGTAAGCTATAACTAGCAACCCGCCAGAACGACCTCTGTCGGGCTGGTGAATTATAGACGTTGTTGTGCATTGGCTTTTTTTACCAATTGATTTGAGTTATTTCTTTTTGTCAGGAAACCAAGTGTCCCTCAATATTTTCCACTCTTCTTTATCCTTTTTCCAAACCAATAAATATCGTCCACTATCCGCAACCTCGCCATTTTTGTAAGACCAAGTTCCCGTTCCGTCTTCTACAAGTAGTTGGTCATTTCCCCAAAGATAATTAGTTTTAAAACTTGAACCTGTTATACCATGTCGAATATAACTTCCAAAAACCTTCGTAATATTTTCTCTTCCAATTGTAGATGGAATGATTTCGGCATTCTTCATATACATGTTTCCAAGTGAGACTGAATCTCCATTTTTTAAATGTCTTTCGTATTCCCTTAATCGTGATTCTATTTCTTTTTCAAGAATTTTGATATCTATATCAACATTCAATTTGTTATTTTCTTTTTTTTGTTCGCAACCGAAAGTAAAAATTGATATAATTAATATTAACCCAAATTGCGTAATATTTGATTTTAGTTTTCTCATGTAGTCTTTTTGGTATAGTGTTTCCAGTTTATACACCTTGTTGTGACTGCTTGCGCTAGGCAGGCTTGTGCTATTTAGATTTTTTATACTGTATAATATTATCTCCTTGGCGTTCAGTAATTCCTGTAACTTCATTTTGCTCATTATATTTCATATAACAGAAATAACTACGATAAGCAATAAATCTTGATTTGTCAAATGGAATCAGAACAGATTCAGGATAACTGTTATATCTAAAATATAAAGTCTTGTTCTTGAGTGTAATATTAATTGTGTCTTCTTTGCTTACATAATTCCCTTCCAGATGAGAATAATTGGTATGATCTGGTAATACAACAGAGACTTCTTCCAAAAGTTCAGCCATTTGTAATCTCACACGATGAGCTTTTTCTCTAATACTAGATATGTTCGGTTTGTGATTTCCCATTGCCCCACCACTATAATCATCAACGGCATTTTTATAAAAATCACTTGAAAAGTATTTAAGTTCTTCACTACCTAACTGATAATCTGAAAAGAAAGTTTTATGATTCCACATTTGGTTATAGGTTAAGTATTTAAGGTACTCAGTCATGTTGGTACTCATGTAAGATTCAATTGTTTTAATTTCTTCTGCGCTTTGGTAAATTAATTTTATATCGTCAACTAAAGGTTTGTATTTTTTGGGTAGGTTTTCAATATCTTCAATTAAATTATCATAACCGGATTGAGGTATGCTCAAAGAGCTTTCCATTTTAATTAAGTTAGAAAGTCCTCTGATATTTAAATAATCTTCACCAGATACTTTGTCGTGCATAACAAGATATATAAGTGAGTCTTTTCTCATATACCATTCTAGTATTTCATCTGCATTTTCAATTGTTCGCTTCAGGTTTTGGTCTATTTCAATAAATGTTTCCTTGAATTTATCATCATTATTTCTTGCTTCATTCCAGTTGTTAATTTGAAGAGCAAGAAGAATTCCAATAACCACAAGTACAATTTCTCCGATTGCATATTTTAAATACTTTCCAGTTTTGTTTTCACTCATAAGATTGAATCTAATTTTTCTAAAAAACTTAATCATAGTTTCTG
>CAJXHW010000361.1 GCA_913054565.1 uncultured Kordia sp.
TACGGTGACTGGAGTTCAGACGTGTGCTCTTCCGATCTATATGCATCTGAATGATTTTTAGATGTACTTGAATTGATAAAAGTTAATGTTTGTTCAGACATTTCTAAATTAGTAAAACGAAATAATTCTTCTGTCTCATTAACTGTATTGTTAATTAAATTAGTATAACTTATTACATGTACTTGGTTAGGATAAGTAGTCTTTAAGTTTAAAAATAATAACGTTGCTTCCTTCCATTTAGTATACCCATTAAATTCCTCTGGTTTATTTAAATTTTTTTTAGGAGCATCTAACCATTCCTCATCAAACATCCAACCTTTTTCTTTTCTAAACTCTTTTGGAGCTTTATACCAACTATATAAAACAGCTAAAGGATTCCGTACAAGCAAAACTACTTTAATAGTTTTATCCTTTTCAAGTAAATTTTCTAAAATATGATGATATCTTACTTCTTTATAGCAAGAGTGAGTACATATTTCATGTTTTTTAAAAAATGGAATAATACCTTTTTCAACGCCTTCCTTTTGATTAATAAAGTCATCATCAGACTTCATAATTTCTTTAAAAAATCTATTTATTTTTTCTAGATCAGATTCTGAACCCAAATAGTCCTTAAACGCATACGAAAATAAGGGCTGGTATTTAAAACTAACATTAGGATGGCTATTAAAAATATTCCCTAACCAAGTAGAGCCGCTTCTAGGAACACTATGTATAGCAATTTTTTGCATTATATCAATTCATATTGATTTAACATTTTCTGAACTTCTTTAGGAGAATTAAACATCAATACATCAATCATAGATAACCCATTCACAAAATCATTATCAAACTGAGTATAAGGCGACAATTGGTTTTCAATAAAAGATAATGTCACTCCTTTTAATCTAAAATCGGTTTTATCATACAACATTTTACCTCCTGAAGGGTTAATATAATGATCACTTTTACTTAATTGTGTTATATATATTAATCGCTCTGTTTTTTCTACTCCTTTAGTTTCAGGATACGTTATTGAACTCTTTTCTAAACTTGTAGTCACCTCTAAGTAGTTACAAATAAGAACAACGCTACGAATTGCTAATTCTGCAATCGTTTTACAAGGCGACTCAAAAACCGTTTGTATCAACTTGAATGTTGATTCAAAATACGGTGCTTTTTTATAGTTTTGTTCAATAGTTTTATAAAATTGTTGTACCCAGACCCTATCAATAAGTACATCTATATCTTTAATTAGCTTATTTTGAGATGCTTTTTTTAACGGAACAGTTATCATACATTCCTTACCATTTACAAGTATTCTGTTTCGGTTTACCCAACTTTTTTTCATAAAATTTATATCGTCATAAAACACAAAAGTATCTACAGCGTTAATTAATTGAAAATACCCAATATACGGAAACAAATACGGTTGCATTATAGCTACTTTCATAATATTTGTTGAATTATTGAGCTAATTTTAGTTACATCTTCTTTACTTAAACCATGGTACAGTGGCAGGCACAATACGCGTTTTGAAATGCTCTCGGATATTGGACATACTTTTGCCGTAACATAGTCTAAAGTATTTAAGCTTGGAAAAAAATAGCGTCTCGGAAAAATATGAGCTTGGTTTAATCTGGCCTGCACCTGAAGCAGTTGCGCTTCCTCTTTAAAAACAACTGGATAATAGGCATAATTCCATTGGGTATCTGGGCGTAGTTTTAATAAGGTTAAGGATGTATCTTTAAAAGCCATATTGTATTGTACCGTAATAACTTTTCTTGCGGCTATAATTTCAGCCATATAAGGTAATACAGCTAAGCCCATAGCGGCCTGCGGTTCGCTCATTTTAGCGTTTAGTCCAACCCCGTGAAAGGCCTCTGGACCGTTATGCCCAAAATTATGGTGCTGAAATAGTGCGTCATGCAATTGCGTATCCTTAGTGATTAGCGCCCCACCTTCTCCGGTATGGAACAGTTTGGTGGCATGAAAACTACAGGTACTCACATCGCCATACTCAAATATACTTCTATCGTTATAGCGTAGCCCAAAACAATGGGCGGCATCGTAAATCACTTTTAGATTATATTGTTTAGCAATTTTTTCAATGGCTTCTACAGCACAGGGATTTCCAAACACATGAGTAGCTAATATAGCTGATGTTTTCGGCGTAATAGCGGCTTCAATCTTGGTCTCGTCTATGGTTAAATACTCGGGGTGAATATCAACAAACACAGGGGTACATCCTTCCCAGACAATACTGGATGTAGTAGCCACGTAACTAAATGGCGTGGTAATAACCTCGCCTGTAATACCCAATGCTTTTATCGCTATTTGCAAGGGTAGCGTACCATTGGTGGTGGCAATAATATTTGGCACTTCCAAATGTGCTTTCAACTTGGATTCCAACTCCTGAACCAGAACCCCGCGATTGGTCATCCAACCCGTATCCCAAGCTCGCTTCAATATGGTTTGGTATTCGGTTTGCTCGGGTAAAAAAGTTTTGGTAACGTTAATCATTTCTTCACTAAAAAATTAAATAAAAACAATGAATAAGATTGTAACATATTAAAATATGAAATCCCATAAAATTTGCTTTTCACTTTTAAATACTTCCAGAAAATCATATTAGACCATCTAAAATTTTTATCTAAATTAATAT
>CAJXHW010000362.1 GCA_913054565.1 uncultured Kordia sp.
AATAATGATATTCTCAGAAGAATCTTAAGCTACTAAAAAAAACCTCTTGATTTCTCAAGAGGTTTTTTTGTAGTGGAATTGGATTCATTCCTTCATTTCATTTCGGAATGGGCCTT
Organism: uncultured Kordia sp.; assembly: GCA_913054565.1. Lineage (GTDB taxonomy): Bacteria > Bacteroidota > Bacteroidia > Flavobacteriales > Flavobacteriaceae. The sequence goes on from CAJXHW010000362.1 coordinate 117, forward strand.
TTGGGTAGCAGCCCAATGAAACTCCATTTGCCATGCAAATTGCCCTTTTATTTAGTATCAAAGATGAAGCAAACTTCACTTTGTAAAAAATAAAAGCTCCTTGATTTCTCAAGGAGCTTCTTTGTAGCGGGAGTTGGACTTGATAGTCTCCCGTTTATGCCGCCAAGCAGATTGATATTCAACTCATTACAAAACAGTTTTAGTTAATAATTCATTTCATTTGCGCCGAATTTGCGGCGCCTATAATTTATACTCTATTATTGTTATTACTCTTCTAATCTCAACTCTTGAGGTAAGAACTTATTGATTTCCTCATTACTCCAAGTAAATTCTTCATCTGAATTACCTTTTAATCCAAGTTTCTCTTGTGCTTTTTCGTAATCAGAATAATCAGTACTTGGGGAATATAATCCAATAGAACTATATTTTTCCTGAAGCTCATCTTTTTTTCTTCTCAACTCTTTTTCATCAGTTGAATTTGACATCACTTCTTCAATTAAACTCATATATTTATCCCTGAGCGATTTGTATTTTTCAGCAGTATCTTTATGTTGATACATCAAAATAGATAAATCTTCTTTATTTATTAATTCAAAAACTAAACTAGCCCCTGTTAGCACTAAACCTACAAAAGCTAAAACATTAATTAGTTTATCGTATCCATTCTCTAGACCAATAATTTGAAGAATTAACAATAATATTGTTGTCGCGGAAAAACCCAATACAAATTTAGAAATCATTTTTTTTCTTTTTTCTAATCTGCTGTAAGCTTTATAATGACAATTATTCATAAAAACACATTGTGCAAAATAAAACCTAACGTTAGCTAACAAATATTTGTTCATAATTTATACTTTTTCCGAAGTCTTTTTATTTCTCTTCTAAATTCAGGTCTTGTTTTACAATTAAAACGATCTTTAAAAGCTTGTTTATACTTCTGATTGTCCTCTAAATATAACTGATAATATCCTAATTCCCCATGACCATACTCTTCCCATGGCTTTTCATCATACTTTTCGTAATATGAAATCCAATACAAGTGCTCTTCCATGTGTTCAAGTAGAATCTTTAAATCAAAACCATTTGGGTATTTTTCTTTAACTTTCGGTGGTAAAATCATACACATTTCACCATCTTCATTATTCAAATGTAAATTCCCGTAAAAAGTGTCTTTGGCTTTTGCAATTTCCAAAATTCTACCATCAATTTCTTTCACTAGTGGCATTCCAAGTTCAGAAACTTGGTTAAGATCAATCTCTATCCTGTAACTATCTGATAATTGTTCTTTGTCCTTATATTTTAGGTCAAAACTCAAAGTACCCACAATCACGTTTTTTACGTGATCATGGTGTAACTTTGGGTAATTGTTATTAAGAAACTCTAAGTCTTCTTTAATTAATTTTACCGTAGGCATATGGAGAGCTAGGTGTTGTAAATACTCTTGTTTTACTTTCGTTTATTGGGTTTTCTGTTACCAAAGGAAACTCATTTCCAAAAATCTTCCTCCACTCTAAAGAAGCCTCTTTTGGTTTATCTTCTTCAAAATACGTTACAGCTTTATTTGCTCTACTTAAGGCCGTTGCCAAATGACTATCCTGACTACTATCACAGTTTATATATAAATTATGAAAGCAATCTCTAACAACTAAATAATATTCTGAATAATCAGCACCATTTTTGTAATTATTGCTTAAATAAGCCATTATATCATTTAACAATGCGTAAGATTTATAATTTAAACTAGGTGTATTTTTCACCCAAGTTTTCATCATTCTTGTTAAATCAGCTGTTAAAGAGTTGGTTTTACCATTTGAAAGCTGGAAAGTATCTACTTGCTCTCTCGGATTAAAACTGTCCCAACTACCTCCATTTTCAGAGTTCGGAATTATGAAAGTTTTGTCTTCCAACTCAAAAGCTGGTAAAACTTCAACATTATGTGTATTATCGGCAAATTTTACTAACACAACTTTACCCCAGCCTTTAATTTCATCTGTTGTTGTATAAGTTTTTTTCAAAATCTCTTTAACTTCTTGAAGCAATGCTGAAGGACCATTACCCTCATAATTTTTAAATTTCTCATAAGTTTCCTCAGGAATTTTAAAGATTACATCTATATCTTGCTCTTCAGAAAGAGGCCTAGTGTTAGTTTTGGTTTTATAAGAACCAAATAATAATTTAGTACTTCCATCATATTCGTTTTCATAATATGATTTATGAAGTGTTTTACACACGCCTGTGTATTTAGTTTTTGCGTCATTTTCTTGACTCTCTGTCAATCGGATATTTTCCGAAAATTTAGAAAATTGTTTTTTCATTTAAATGAATATTATTTTTATCCGTTAGCAATATGCTCAGGTGGATTATTAAACCTGAGTTAAGGAAATTTGGATATTCAAATAATAATATTACATTTGGGGTCTCAAAACAATATAATTTTACATTCAGTCTCTTAATTTCTTTAACATTCTGAATGTAACTCAAACAATATGCCTTATGTGTATATTGTTTTTTAGATCGGAAGAGCAC
>CAJXHW010000363.1 GCA_913054565.1 uncultured Kordia sp.
ATGCACTTTTAAATTATGGAGTTAGCCGTATTAACCAATGCCCCCATAGCAATCATTATTATTTACATTTATATTAAAGATAAATATGAAAAAGAGCCAAAGAAATTACTTTTAAAAACCTTTTTAGGAGGTGCCGTTATTAGTGTTATTGCAACTATACTAATATCTACAATTGCTAATAAGGCCTTCCCTCTTTCAGATTCGTTTAGTTTATTTCAGCAATTTGTTAAAGCCTTTGTTGTAGTTGCATTGGTTGAAGAGTTTAGTAAATACTTAATTGTTCGCTACTATGCTCAAAAAAAAGAAGCCTTTAATGAACCCTTTGATGGAATTGTTTATGCCGTAATGGTTTCTATGGGATTTGCTTTTACCGAAAACATACTTTACGTTTTAGATGGAGGCTTTTATACCGCACTAGCAAGAGCTTTCACCGCAGTACCTGCACATGCAACTTTTGGAATTATTATGGGTTATTATATGGGAATTGCCAAGTTTTCAAAATATAAAATAAGATACAATCTTTTAGGGTTACTATATGCTACCCTATTTCATGGCGCCTATGACTACTTCTTATTTATCAATTTTATTCCGGGTATCTGGATTGGCGCAGCGCTCTCCTTAATAATAGGTATTGTATTGTCAAGGAAAGCAATTAAAAAGCACCAAGATCGCTCTCAGTTTAGATACTAAAGTGCATTATCCATAATTTCTTGAACCACTTCTGGATTTAATAAAGTAGAAGTATCTCCTAAATTAGAAGTGTCTTTTGACGCAATCTTTCTCAAGATTCTTCGCATAATTTTACCACTTCTAGTTTTAGGCAATCCAACTGTAAACTGAATTTTATCCAATTTAGCAATAGGACCAATATGTTCTGTAATAATTTGATTAATCTCTCTTCTTACATTGTCATGATCTCTCCACTCACCCGTTTCTTTTAAAATTACATAACCGTACAATGCATTTCCTTTTATATCATGTGGGAATCCAACAATTGCAGATTCGGCCACTGCTTGATGTTCGTTCACAGCATCTTCAATAGGTGCTGTTCCTAAATTGTGACCAGACACAATAATTACATCATCCACTCTACCCGTAATTCTGTAATAACCAGTTGCATCTCTTAAGGCACCATCACCCGTAAAATACTTATTCTCATAAGCAGAGAAATACGTTTCTTTGTATCGTTGGTGGTTTCCCCAAATAGTTCTAGCCATAGATGGCCAAGGGAATTTTACACATAATCTACCATCAACTTGGTTTCCAACAATTTCATCACCATTCTCATCCATTAAAGCAGGCTGAATTCCAATAAATGGCAACGTTGCATAAGTAGGTATTGTAGGTGTAACATATGGTAAAGGCGAAATCATAATTCCTCCTGTTTCTGTTTGCCACCAAGTATCTACAATTGGACTTTTCTTATGTCCAACATTGTCGTTATACCAGTGCCATGCTTCTTCATTTATCGGTTCACCCACTGAACCAAGCACCTTTAAGGATGACAAATCATATTTATCTACATATTCTAAATTCTCTTTTGCCAATGCTCTAATGGCAGTTGGTGCCGTGTAAAATTGCGTTACTTTATGTTTTTGAACAATTTCCCAAAAACGTCCAAAATCAGGATAACTTGGTACTCCTTCAAACATTACTGTGGTTGCTCCATTTGCTAACGGACCATATACAATATAACTATGTCCTGTAATCCAACCTATATCCGCTGTACACCAATACACATCATTTGCACGGTAGTTGAATACATTTTTAAAAGTGTAGGCCGTGTATACCATATATCCAGCAGTTGTATGCACCATACCTTTAGGCTGCCCTGTAGAACCTGATGTATATAAAATAAATAATGGATCTTCCGCATCCATTATTTCCGGTTCGCACTCTTTAGATGCTTCATCTAACAAAGGCTGTAACCATTTATCACGTCCTTCTTCCATATTGATTTCTGAATTGATACGTTTCGCCACCAATACAGTTTCAACATTCGGACACTCTTCTAATCCTTCATCAACAATCGATTTCAAATCAATAGTCTTTTTTCCTCTATAAGAACCATCAGAAGTAATGACCATTTTACAGTCAGAATCATTTATTCTAGTTGATAAGGCTGTGGCTGAGAAACCAGCAAATACAACTGAGTGAATTGCTCCAATACGCGCACAAGCCAACAATGAAATTGCCAATTCTGGAATCATTGGTAAATAAATACAAACACGATCTCCCTTCTTAATTCCTTGCTCCTTTAACACATTTGCAAATTGATTTACTCTTTCATATAAGCGATTATACGTAATATGTTGTGCCTCTTCATCAGGATTATTTGGTTCAAATAAAATCGCCGTTTTATTACCATTTGCACGTAAATGACGGTCAATACAGTTTTCCGTGATATTTAATTTTGCACCTTCGTACCATTTTACTTCAGGCTTTTTAAAATCCCATTTCAGTACATTTTTCCAACGCTTTCTCCAAACAAAGTGCTCTTCAGCAATTTCTTCCCAAAACACTTTTGGTTCGCGAACTGATTTACGATAAACTTTATAATATTCTTCTAAATGCTTTATATGATAATTACTCATTAGTAGTAGTGTTTAATAGATTAAAAGCGATTTCTAAAATCGAATC
>CAJXHW010000364.1 GCA_913054565.1 uncultured Kordia sp.
ACTTTTTGGGTTGATTATTTTTAAAATGTATTCACAATCATTAATCCACCTTACGGCAATTGAATCAATCTCTCTCCCGTTATAATCAACTTCTAAATTTTCAGTTCTTGTAAAAGTTGATGTGTGTTTTTTTCCGTTAATCTCATAGGTGTACTCAAAATGCCCTGTTTTAAAATCTGCACAATGACGTTCTTGAGGTCTTGTACATGAAGCAGATATTAATAAGAGTAGGAGGTATATAGGTTTCATACTTTGATAGGGTTATAACCAATGACAAAGTAACAAAATTAATAGATGTCTTTAAAGATTAATTTTTAAAAGATTCAAAGCTTCCATCAGTCTATAAAAGAATAATTTTTTCAATTTCTTTTCCTGATGAATTTTTGGTAGTGTTTTTTTCAAGATGAGCTAATGGAGCAGCAAGGTCGTTTTCTTTTAATTCAATTTTTGAATTGTCATTTAGAATATTATTTGTTTTAATTGGAGTAGGAGTTGTGTTAGATTTTGGAAAAGTGCCTTTGCCATCTACTAACCATTCAATTGAAACATCATCAAATGTATGAAGTAATTTCATAACGAAATCCAGACTAGGTTTATTTCTTCCTGATAATACATGCGATATACTTGAACGTTGTACGCCAATTTTTGAAGCAAAACTAGACGCTGATAGATCGTAATATTCAAGTAACTTTTGTAAACGATTTGTAAATTCAATGCTTTCCATAAGAGTATAAAACTAATGTTTACAAATGTATAAAAAATATGTAAAACGCCACAACATATAAGTTTAAAATAAACCATAAACAAGAAGTGTAACTTTAATTAAAGATATGTAACTAACTGAAAATAAGATTTTAATGTGCTATTTTGTTGTTTAGCAAGATATTGTAGGTCGTAAATCAAACACACTGATACATTTGTATACAAAACAAAGAAACACCTCTGTTTACAAATGTAAAATACAGAATGTTTACATTTGTAGAAATAAAATAATCAATGTTTAAACACGAGCTGTTCTTAGAAGAAAAATTATCAGGAAGGTATATTACAAATAAACATATTGAACCATTAATAGATGGATTAAAAGAATTTGTTGATGTGGAAAAAGTTGGAGTGTCTGTTGATAAAAAATCAATTTACACACTAAAATTTGGTTCTGGTAATAAGCGAATTTTAGTATGGTCACAAATGCACGGAAATGAAAGTACAACTACAAAAGCATTATTTGATTTTTTTAATGCTTTAAAAACTGAAAACTGTAGTAGTATAGATAAAATGTTATTAGAGTGTACGTTCTGTATCATACCTATCTTAAACCCCGATGGAGCGGAACGATACACGCGTTTAAATGCAAATGAAGTTGATTTAAATAGAGATGCACAACAATTGAGTCAACCAGAGAGTCAGATTTTAAGACATGTTTATATGAATTTTAAGCCTGATTATTGTTTTAATCTTCATGGGCAACGCACTATTTTTAGCGCTGGCTATTCTAGTAATTCTTCAGTAATGTCGTTTTTATCACCTGCAGAGAGTGCGCAAAGAGCGGTAACAAAGACTAGAAAAATAGCTATGGAGGTCATTTTAGCTGTGAATTCAGCTATTAAAGATGAGCTTCCAAATCAAGTATCGCGTTATGACGATGGGTTTAATGCAGATTGTGTAGGGGATTCTTTTCAAATGTTAGGGACACCTACAATTCTATTTGAAGCGGGGCATTATTTAGGAGATTATAATCGTGAGGTAACTAGAAAGCATGTGTTTAAGGCTTTAGTAGCTGCATTTGAAGCTATATCATTAAACAATATTGATGGTAGTTTGTATCAAGACTATTTTAAATTGCCAGAAAACCAGAAATTGTTTTTTGATATTATTATACGAAATGTTGTTGATGCAGGTAATAATACTGTAGATGTAGCTATTCAATATGATGAGGTTTTAGAATCTGAAACCATCAAATTTTTACCTCGAGTAGCAAAAGTGGGGGATTTGTCGGAGTATTTTGGTCATAAAGAAATTAATGGTGAGAATAATTCGATTATAATAAATAAAGTTGGTAATATTGATGATTCTTTATTGATAATTAATGAAATTTCAATAAACGGAGTGAATTTCGTAAAAAATATAGGTGTAAAATAGCGAAAAGTGTATATTTGTTTCTTCAATAATTAAGAATAGAATAATGGCTAAGTTTAAATTAGACGAAATAGATCATCAGATATTGGATATGCTTATCCAGAATACGAGAGTACCTTTTACGGATATTGCAAAAAAATTATTAATTTCTGCAGGTACAGTACATGTTCGTGTAAAAAAAATGGAGGAAGCAGGTATTATAACAGGATCTTCTTTAAGTGTTAATTATGAGAAATTAGGGTATTCTTTTATAGCTTACGTAGGTATCTTTTTACAGAAAACATCTATGACTAAATTTGTTTTAGAGCGTATAAATGAGATTCCTTTTGTTACAGTAGCGCATATTACAACAGGTAAATTCAATATTTTTTGTAAAATTAGAGCAAAAGATACACAACATGCAAAAGATGTTATTTTTATGATAGATGATATTGATGGTGTTTATAGAACAGAAACAATGATTTCATTAGAAGAAAGCATTAATGATAAGAAGCGTTTAATGAC
>CAJXHW010000365.1 GCA_913054565.1 uncultured Kordia sp.
AAAATTTAAAACATAATAACTTGTATATTTTGCAAATAATTCCTATCTTTATAAGACAAATGGGATAAACAACTTATCAATTTATTGATAAGAGAGTACGAAGAATATAATGTATCCCATTAACTTCGTTACTAATTAAAAAGACTTTTGAGTTAATTGGGGCATCATTTTATTAAATCATGTTTCAAAAAAAGTTAGTTAGTTAGCGATAGTTGGAAAGCCGTATCAAAGACTATTTCGTTGGTACGGCTTTTTTTTATTAAACTTCTCCTAAATATACCCAATACTGGTGCTCTCTAACAAATTTTGAGTTTTCATGAATTACTGAAACAATACCATTTTCCTTAAAATATGCTTTAAATTCTACTGTGCCTTCTGTAGCATTTTTTAACCCTTCAGAACTCTCTAAAACTTCTAACTTAAGCCATTCAACAGATTTCGTCCATTTTAATATTTCATCTTTTTCACTAATTGGACGAGTTGAGCTGTGGTGACTTTTCATTAAATAATCAATATCGGCCATAACATAAGCAGTATATCTAGAACGCATTAGTTGTTCAGCAGTCTCCACTTCTTCAATAGCTATATGTGCCTTATGACAACACATGTTATAGCGCTGTTCTATGCCGCAAGGACAAGCTTGTTCCAATTGATTTTTTCTAACCATAATTGATTTTAGACGCGCCTTGTTTAAAGCTTTTGCTTCTCTAATTTTTGACTTCTTTTGATTAAGCAGTTTTGTGTGCTTTGCTTTATTATTCCCATTTTTTATTTTCCCTTGCTTTCCCATAATATGCTTCATTGAGTGTACTCAAACGCTAACAAAACGCAAAATTAACATTTTTTAAAATAGTCAAAGCTTACACTATGAATTAAAGTACCTTTGCAGTATGAATAAACTTGTCAAAAACCAAAAAGGGATTCTTCAAAAACTAGGCATTGAGAAATTAAACCCTATGCAAGAAGAAGCAAAACTTGCCATAACATCATATAGTGATGTGGTTATATTATCCCCTACTGGGTCTGGAAAAACGCTATCGTTTTTACTACCTCTAATAAGTGAATTGGATAAAAATTGTGCCGAAGTTCAAGCAATCATTATAACACCTTCAAGAGAACTTGCTATACAAATTGAACAAGTAACAAAAGACATTGGAAGTGGTTATAAAACTAATGTTGTTTATGGTGGAAGACCTTTTTCTAAAGACAAAAATGATTTAAAACATCCTCCGGCAATTTTAATTGGTACACCAGGAAGAATTGCAGACCATCTTAGAAGAGGTACTTTTTCTGCAAAACATATATCAACCATAATTTTAGATGAATTTGATAAATCATTAGAAATTGGATTTGAGTCTGAAATGAGAGAAATTATTGAAGGCCTACCCAAAATTGAAAAGCGCATTTTAACCTCAGCAACACAAGAAGTCGCAATCCCTAAGTTTGTTGGTTTAACAACACCTATAACCATTGACTACTTAGATGAAGGGGTTGCTAAACTTAATATTCAAACTATCCTATCCTCTTCAAAAGATAAATTAGAGGCCCTAGTGACCTTATTAAACCATTTAGGAGATCAGCCAGGAATTATTTTTTGCAATTATAAAGATACTATACAACGTGTAAGTGATTTTTTAAACGATCATAATATTGATCATGGTTGTTTTTATGGTGGTTTAGAGCAAAAAGATAGAGAACGTGCTTTAATCAAGTTTCGTAATGGTACTCATCAATTACTACTAGCAACAGATTTAGCTGCAAGAGGAATTGATGTACCCGAAATTAAATTTATCATACATTATCACCTCCCTATGAAGTCCCAAGAGTTCACACACAGAAATGGTAGAACTGCTAGAATGAATAGTGAAGGAACGGCTTATGTGCTGCAATGGGACAAAGAGGATACTCCAGATTTTATTGAAGCATTAAATACTGATAGTTTTGTAGTTGATGAATTAGTGCAATATAATAAACCAACAATTGATAAATGGTCTACTGTATTCATTTCTGGAGGTAGAAAAGATAAAATTTCTAAAGGTGATATTGCAGGATTATTCTGTAAGCAAGGAAAACTCACACGAGAAGAACTAGGAATGATTGAAATAAAACCTGACTGTGCTTTTGTTGCTGTAAAATCGTCAAAAATAAAACAGTTAATTTCATTAACCAACAACAGTAAATTAAAGAAGAAAAAAGTTAGATTAAGTCTTATTTAATAAAAATAACTAGTTTACAACAATAACTACTTAACTGGAATGACAAAACAAGAAGTCACAGATTTACTAGAGAAAAATAAAAACAGTTTATTACAGGAAATAAAAGAAAGTAAGGAACTCCTTTTTTTAATAAAAGAATCTGCCACAAGAAAATTAACCGACGATGAAAAGGTTAAGGTTAAAGAACAACTATTAGACATCTGTAAAAGCATTCCTGCTTTTACAGTATTCATGTTACCTGGTGGCGCATTATTGCTCCCCTTACTTATTAAAATGATCCCAAATATACTACCAAGTGCCTTTAGGGAGTAAGCCTAATTTTTAAAAATCAAACTTATATGTTAACCCTCCTAAAACTTGTAATTTTTGAACAGGATAAGTTTGCCATTTTTGATAACCTTGGCTAGTTATATTAT
>CAJXHW010000366.1 GCA_913054565.1 uncultured Kordia sp.
CAGTCATAATTTAACTAAAAAAATGCAGTTAAATTTTTCAGCAACACGAAGTAATATTGTTAAAAATTATATTGATAATGCAGGTTTAATTGATAACAACAATACTGTTTGGTCTGGTTTTTTTGATACTGGAGAAGCAAATAGACATTCACAACAGTTTCAGTTAAATTATGAATTACCGTTAGAGAAATTACCAATGTTTAGCTTTTTGAAATCAACTTATTCCTATACAGGAGATTTCCAATGGCGAAAAGGATCTGATGCTTTAAGAACTGTGCCAGAAAATGATGAGTTTGGTAATCCAACAGGTAATACATTTAATATTGGTAACTCAATTCAGAATGCACAAACGCATAATTTGAATGCTTCATTAGATATGAAGAAGTTTTATAAGTATATAGGTATAGAGAAGAAAAATTTTAAAAAGACTTTTGCAAGTAAATTGAAACCTAAAAAAGAACGAAAAACTAGAAAATTAGAGGCATTAAAAGCAAAAGATTCATTATCAGATAGCAAACAATTAATTGTAGATAAAAAGATTAAAAATTTATCAGATCAGTTAGTTGAAATCAGAACCAAAAGCAAGCAAAAACCAAAAGCGAGCTTTGCAAATAAAGCTTTTAATTTTGGGGTAGATGTACTAACATCAATAAAGAAAATTCAAGCATCATATACTGAAAATAACGGAAGTTATATTCCAGGGTATGTTAATGATGTTGGGTTTATTGGAACCTTAAAACCATCATTTGGTTATACTTTTGGATCTCAATCAGATGCAATACGATATGAGGCTGCTAGAAAAGGGTGGTTGACCTTATACCCAGACTTTAATGAGCAATTTACAAGTAGTAAAAGCAGACAATTGACATTGTCAGTAAATGTAGAGCCTATTAAAAAATTAAAAATTGACTTGAATGCCAATAGAATGTATCAGCACAATTACACAGAAAATTATCGTGTAAATAACGCAGATATTAATGGGTTAAATGGAAGTTATCAGGCATTAACACCAAATACTTTTGGAAACTTTAATATCTCAACTATACTTATAAAAACAGCATTTAAGGCTAGTGATGAAAATCAGTCTGAAGTTTTTGAAACATTTAAAGCCAACAGAAGAATAATAGCATTAAAATTAGCAGAAAATGCAGGTGTAGATGTGAATGATATAAACAATTTAGATGCTGAAGGCTATCCAATTGGTTACGGTAAAACAAGTCAACAAGTTTTGTTACCATCATTTTTAGCAGCCTATTCTGGGAAATCTGCTAATAAAGAAAAAACGGGAATATTTAGAGATGTGCCCTTGCCAAACTGGAACATTAAATACACAGGTTTAATGGATTTAGCGTGGTTTAAAAAACGTTTTAAACGTTTTTCTTTAGCGCATGGTTATAAATCAGGGTATACAGTTAATCAGTTTAGAACTAATTTAGAGTTACAGGCAAATCCAGCTGATAATATTGATCAGGCAGGAAACTTGAAAAACGAAACAATTTTGTCAAATGTTAATTTAACAGAGCAATTTAGTCCCTTGTTTAAAGTTGATTTAGAGATGAAAAACTATATCAGGTTGGGTGTAGAGATGAGGAAAGATAGAGCAATGTCTTTAAGTTTTGATAATGGTTTGATGACTGAAATTAAAGGGAATGAATACGTACTTGGTTTAGGATACCGTGTGAAAGATTTAAAATGGAAAACTAGATTGTTAGGAAACAAACAAACTTTGAAGGGTGATTTAAATTTAAAAGCAGATGTGTCTTTAAGAAACAATAAAACAATAGTTCGTTATTTGGATATTGATAATAATCAAATAACAGCCGGACAGAAACTGTGGAGTGGTAAGTTTACTGCAGACTATGCTTTAAGTAAAAATTTTACAACACTATTTTATTTTGATTACACTTTTTCAGATTCTGTAATTTCAACGTCTTTCCCACAAACAACTATGCGAGGTGGATTCACATTGAGGTATAATTTCGGAAATTAAAAATAAATGTAGGATAAATAGCAACTATACTATATTTTTGCAAAAATTAATAAACAAACAATATAACTATGAATTTTCCAGAAGAATTAAAATATACTAAAGACCACGAGTGGGTAAGAGTTGAAGGAGATACAGTAACCATTGGAATTACTGACTTTGCTCAAAAAGAATTAGGTGATATAGTTTATGTAGAAGTAGATACTCTTGATGAAACTTTAGATCAAGAAGAAGTGTTTGGAACAGTTGAAGCTGTAAAAACGGTATCTGATTTATTTTTGCCAGTTTCTGGAGAAGTTATTGAATTTAATGAAGCCTTGGAAGACGAGCCAGAAAGTGTAAATACAGATCCTTATGGTGCTGGATGGATGGTTAAAGTAAAAATTTCAGATGCAAGTCAGTTAAATGACTTATTATCTGTAGCTGCGTATAAAGAGTTGATAGGTGCTTAAAAAACGCGGTTGGTTTCTTTTAGCTTTTGCATATACAATTTTTGTGTTTGTTATAAGTTTGATGAAAATCAATAAGTCTATAAAGGTTAATGTGTCAAATTTTGATAAGCTAGTACATGTTGGGATATATTTTTTATTCACGGTGTTTTGGTTTATCTATTTTGCGAAAAATGATGTCAAAAACCTTATT
>CAJXHW010000367.1 GCA_913054565.1 uncultured Kordia sp.
AATCATTAAAAGAATTGAATCTTGATGCTGTTAAAGGAAATTCAAAGTCTACAAATGAAATAAAAGTAGCTACAACAGCTTCTGATTATAAATTTATATCGATTGATAAAGATACCACTTATATTGATACCACTTTGAGTATCCAGAAAGAATACAAGTACAACTATCTTAAAAAAGATTACTTTGAGTTACTGCCTTTTTCTAATACTGGGCAGGTGTTTAATCAGTTAGGTTATGATTTTACGGACAATGCTGATGTGTTTTCAAAATTCGGAGCACGAGCAAAACATGTAGATTATGCAGAGGTTAACGATATTTACTATTATGAAGCTCCAACACCATTAACCGAGCTGTTTTTTAAAACAACAATGGAGCAGGGGCAATTAGCGGAAGGTTTTTTTACTGTAAATACAACTCCTCGGTTTAATATGTCAATTGCGTATAAAGGCTTACGTTCTTTAGGAAAATACCGTCATATAAAAGCAAACGGAGGTAAGTTTAGGTCATCATTTAATTATAGAACAAAAAACAACAGGTATTTTGCTAGAGCTCACGTAGCAATGCATAGTATTGAAAATGAAGAGAACGGAGGGATTACAGATTTAATGATAGAAGAGTTTGAGTCTGAGAACGTAGAATTTAATGATAGATCAAGATTTGAAGTTAATTTTGAAGATGCCGACAATAAATTGTCTGCTAAACGATTTTACATCAATCATTACTATAGTCTTTTTAAACCACAAGATTCAATATCTAATTACAAGTTAAATATTGGACACATTGCTAATTTAGAAGATAAAAAATACCAGTTCAATCAAAGTAGAGCGAATGCTTTTTTTGGAGATGCATTCACGACTTCTGTTAATGACGAGGTGCGGTTAGAGCAATTTTATAGTCAAGGATATGTGTCTTTTGATAAAAACAAACTAGGTAGTATAAAGGCTCATATTGGTTATACGGATTATAATTATGGTTATAATAGTATTGTGAACTTGACAACAGGCTTTATACCTAACCGCTTAAAAAGCGGATTTGCATCTTATGGAGTGAGTTATAAAAATGAGTTTGGAAAATTGAAATTGAAGTCCGATTTTAAATCGAATCTTTCTAAAGAGAATAAAGGAAGTTTGTTTGATGTATCGTTAGATTACGCTGCTAGTTCTGGTATTACTGCTAAGGCAAAATTAATGTATAATGAAGCGTTGCCAGATTTTAATTATAGATTATTTCAAAGCGATTATAAAAATTACAATTGGTTTAATTCGGGTTTTAAAACGCAGCAAGTACAAACTATAGCTGTAGAAGTTGATGTAAAAAAACACGTTCAATTAAAAGCATCTTATACTACATTAGATAATTACACCTATTTTGGGTTGGATGCAGTAGCTAGTAGCGTAAAACCTTTTCAGGAAACATCATCAATAGAATATATAAAGCTATCAGCCAATAAGGAGTTTAAGTATAGGAAATTTGCATTAGACAACACAGTACAATATCAATCGGTTGCTCAAGAAAATGAAATCTTAAATGTACCTGAGTTAATAGTGCGAAATACACTATACATTACAGATGTGCTATTTGATAAAAATTTGTTTTTACAAACTGGTTTTATATTCAATTATTTTACAACGTATAAAATGAATGCTTATGATCCTCTGTTGTCAGAGTTTTATACTCAAACGCAAAAAGAATACGGTGCTTATCCTAGAATTGATTTTTTTGTGAATGCAAAAATCAGAAATGCACGTATTTATCTAAAAGCAGAACACTTCAACTCTAGTTTTACAGGTAATAATTATTACAGTGCTCCAAACTACCCGTATAAAGACTTTACAGTGCGTTTTGGTTTAGTTTGGGATTTCTTCTTGTAGTAGGGGTTGTTAGGTTTTTTATGAAAAATCAAGTGTGTCAGAAAACAGCTTTTATGTATTAACATAGGGTTTAAAAGTAAGTTACTAAAAGCTTCATGGTGTTTTATCACCATATATAGTGATGAGAATATACCTTATTATAGGTATTGTAATAAAACAGTTCTTCGTTTATCTTGGCATTATATTTGTCATCTCTCAACTAAACAACCAGTATTATGAATAATAAAGCAGCAATACAGAAACTAATATTAGAAATACTTGCGTCAGATAATATTGAGGTTAAACGAGTAAAACGAAATGAAGTGGTTGATTTGTTCAAAGCTGCTGAATTGGTATGTCATACGCCTGTCGCAATAAAATTGAACACAGCTTTAGAGTTGAAAGAGGTTATTGATAACTATATAACGCATGATAATACATCAACTAAAGAAGCGTTAAAAAATATGTATTCGTTCATTAGTCAGTTATTCCCTGATGATATTAAAGTTGCATAAGGGATTTAGATGTGAAATACACCTCTTTTTAATATAGTCAATCTTTAGTAAAAGGTTGGCTTTTTTGTTAGATGCTGTTTTTGAGATGTTAAAGTTGGGAATATGCAATCAGTTTCTCAACAAAAATCAGGCTTTCACAACAGTCAATCGTCACATTACCAATGTATACCTGTTTTGAGATGAAAAACGTTCAAAATAAACGTCAAGAAAGTTTGTTTATTAAAGGAGAAAGGTGGTATATTTGCACCCGCAAAACGGCACA
>CAJXHW010000368.1 GCA_913054565.1 uncultured Kordia sp.
TGGAGTTCAGACGTGTGCTCTTCCGATCTAAGCTTTTAAATAATATATATATTGGTGTTATGTTGCTTTCATGTGTGTCATGTTCAATGACCACCACATTTGATCAGAACATAAAAGGTGTTTCATTTGTGTCATCTGGCGAACAAGTTACGCAAAAAGACATTATTCCTGTGTTGAATTTAAATGCAAATTATGCTGCAGTGATGCCTTTTGGGTTTATTGAAAACTTACATCATCCTGATTTACGTTTTAATGATAATCACCAATGGTATGGAGAACGAGTTGAAGGAGTAAAACAATATATAAACCAGTTACATAAAAATAAAATTCAAGTAATGCTAAAGCCTCAAATTTGGGTGTCTGGCGGTGAGTTTACAGGAAATGTAAAAATGCATTCAGAAGAAAATTGGCAAATCCTTGAAACAACATACGCAGATTTTATACTCACCTATGCCAAACTTGCGCAAAAAAATAATGTTGCTATATATTGTATAGGAACTGAATTGGAGATGTTTGTGAAAAACAGACCAGAGTTTTGGTTAAGCTTAATACATAAGGTCAAACAGGTTTATAAAGGAAAATTAACCTATGCTGCTAATTGGGATGAGTATAGAACGACTCCTTTTTGGGGGGATTTAGACTATATTGGTATAGATGGTTATTTTCCGCTATCGGATTAAAAAACACCTTCTGTTTCGGTTTTAAAAGAAGGTTGGGGAAAACACAAAGGAGCGATGAAAAAACATGCAGATTCGTTAGATAAAAAAGTATTGTTTACAGAATATGGTTATAGAAGTGTTGACTACACTGCGGCTAAACCCTGGGATATTGATTATAATAAGACGGCCGTAAACTTACAAGGACAAGTAAATGCTATACAAGTATTGTTTGATGAGTTGTGGCAAGAAGAGTGGTTTGCAGGCGGCTTTGTATGGAAATGGTTTATTGATTATGAAGTTTCTGGCGGAAATATGAATTCAAGGTTTACACCTCAAAATAAACCCGCAGAAAATGTAATAAGACAGGTTTATAAACGACAGTTATAGTTAAACGTGTAGCTATGAAATTATATGTTATTGTATTGTTTAGCTGTTTGTTAAGTTTTGGTCAGCAAAAGATAAAAAGCATTCAGTTTAATGGAATAGAAAAGAATAATAAAAGCTTTTTAACACAATTAATTCAGGTTAAAAAAGGAACAGTAGTTGACACAGTTTTATTAAATCAAGATATTAAAAAACTCAAACGGTTGAATGGTATTTCTAATGCATCTTATACTATTGTTGAAAGTGCTATTGTGTTTGATATTGAAGAAAATCATACATTAATCCCTGCTGTAAATAGTTGGTCTGTCAATGATGTGTTTTCATATAAATTAGGCTTGTATGACTATAATTTTACAGGACGAAACATAACCTTAGGAGGGTATTACCAATACAATGAAGAAAATTCTTACGGAGTAAATTTATTTGCACCTTATCTGTTTTCTAAAAAACTAGGACTTGCTATAAATGCTCAAATATGGAGCAGTAATGAACCGTTTTATTATACTAATTCACCTACAAATTACATTTACAAGAATTCAGGTGTAGAAGCATTTCTAACCTACGAGAAAAATTTCAAAAACAATTTTAGAGCAGGTGTTAATTTTAGTCAAGATCAATATGTGTACCAGTCAGGATTTGCAGACAATTTTATTGGTGAAACTATTGATATTAATAAGATAATTCTAAAATTTCTATATGAGTATAATGATTTAGATTACAAGTATCAATACGTTGATGGATTAAAAAATGTACTCACATTACAACAAAATTTTACTAATAATGATATTCAGTCTGATTTTTTGGCTTGGTGGAATGATATTATGTTTTTTAAAACTATTGGGCAGAAAGGGAATTTTGCAAGTAGGTTGCGCGCAGGGCTATCAACAAATAGTTCAAGTGTTTTTGCTCCTTTTGTAGTTGATAATAATGTGAATGTAAGAGGGGTTGGGAATATAATAGATAGAGGTACAGGTAGTTTGGTTTTAAATGCGGAGTACAGGCATACAGTTTATGAGAAAAATTGGTTTGTGTTACAAGGCAATGCTTTTGTTGATATGGGAACTTGGAGATCACCAGGTGGAACTCTAAATGATTTTGTTGAATTTGATAAAGGACAATTGTATTCCGGATTAGGAGTAAGATTCATTCATAAGCGTATATTTAATGCTATTTTTAGATTGGATTATGGTTATTCTATAGAGAAAGAGTCTGGCGGTATTGTTTTCGGCATTGGCCAGTATTTTTAAATGTTTTTTAAAAAATCACTTAAACTAACCTCTTTACTAACATTCATTTTTTTACGTAAATTATATCTATAATTATCAATACTTGATATGCTAATATTCATTTGAATAGCTATTTGTTTAGAGGTTAAATCTAAACGAACAAAAGTTGCTACTTTTTTTTCTTTGGGTGTTAGTTCAGGATATAAGTCGCTCAGATTATGGTAAAATGCATCCTTGGTATTATCAGCTAGTGAATATAGCGCTACCTTTTCTTTATTGTGTTCTAAATTATTATTTAAATAAAATATAAGATCGGCTAGTTTAGCATTTTGTGTTTTGTCAGTTAGATCAACTGATT
>CAJXHW010000369.1 GCA_913054565.1 uncultured Kordia sp.
GGTGTACTTACCTATAAAATATAAGCCATAAAAAAAAGGGTTGTCAAATGACAACCCTTTTTTTTGTAAAGCGAGTTAGCTAGTTTAAAATAATCACTTTAGTAGTTAATAAATTAGAATTGATTGAATCATTAACTTGTAGTAAGTATATTCCGTTTGTTAGGTTTGTTTCAATACTAATAGTGCTGGTGTTATTTTTATCTATATTGAAAATATTTCTTCCGTTTACATCATATAAACTAATATGAAGTTTAGTGCTTTTTTGTAAACTACTTTGTAGTGTGATTTCGCCAGATTCACTAGGGTTGTTAATAAGTTTTATGCTGTTAATGTCTGTGTTTGAATCATTTATTGCTAGTGGTAATGGCTCTACAATTTCTTCCCAAGCAAAGGCTACATTATCAGTTGTAAGAGTTACGTGGGCTTCGTTATCGTTAGGTGTAAACCAATTTACAAAAGGGGTTTGGGTGCTTGTGGTTGTGGTAACGCCATCCCATGGGATGTCTGAAACGCCAAGATTAATGTTCTGATGCCAATCTAAATTTGTGTCATTTAATGCAAGACTACTTACGGCTGGTATAAAGTTGAAATAATCAATTGTTAATGCTCCAAAAAAGGCATCCATAGTGGGGTCAGAACCCCCAAAAGATGCAGCTAAAGCTCCCAAGTCAAATAAGCCCCCAGGAGCGGCATCAATTCCATCTGTGTATGATAATGCTTTTGAGTTTGCGTCAGCATTAATATCACAAAAACAAATCCAAGGAGCATCTATCCATATGTCATCAATAGTAGCTTCTTGGTTTGTTGTTGGTGTAAACCATACATCAAAATAGGCATCGGTTAATGTTGCTACTCCTTCTAAAAAGGCGTCTAAAACCTTATCTCCTGGTTGAACTGGATTTCCGTTTTTATGATAATACGGGTTTCCAATTCCACTTCCATTAATAATTGAAATGTTTCTTGTAGCTTCTGGGAAACCAGAAGACGTTAAGCCTTCAATACTGCTGTAAAATGTTGAGTGATAGTTGTGAGCAACTGGTAATACAATTGAATTGTTAAATTCTGCAATTTCACCATTTGCAAGATGAGGCTCAAAATGATCAACTAACATCTGTCTTGCTGCAGGCGATTTTAGCATTCCGTCAACAATAGGCCTGATGGCTTCCATACTAAAATCACCTGCCCAGGTATCTAAGCCGTAGGCTAGGTAATTAAATAAATGTTGGAAGCCTATTGGTACATTAGCACCTCTGTGCGGTGAATCAAACGATAACCAAAGACGAGTATCATGGTTTAATCCTTGCTGTTCCATATAGTTTAGTGCATATCGTGTAATTAAACCACCCATACTTGGGCCTAATACTACGTTTTGTTCTGTACCTGTTTTTTGACTATTAATTATTGAAATGACTTCGGTAACAATCATTGCGTTTCGTTCAATAAAATCAGAACCTCCATCAATTAAAGTACTTCCGGGGTAGTCGTTAGTGTCAATAACACCATCGGTATTTACGTCTGTTGAGTTTGATATTGACTGTAATGATCCGTTAGATAACCTAAAGTATTGAGGGAAGTTAATGATTACAATATCGAAATTTTCTTCATTACGAATACGATCACCTAAGTTTTCAGGAGTTCCGTTATTGTCATAAGACAGTAAGTTGTATACTGCAGCTATGTTTCTGGTGTCAGCAGGGTCAAATCCGTCAATAACAAAAATGGGTTTGTCTAAAAGATTATCTGCACCTAAAAATATTTCATATTCTCCTAAACCAGCAAAACTTGTTGCGCCTGAATAACCAGATAAATCAGCAGTAATACTTGACGTAATTTCATTAGAAGCCATATTTTGTTGGTTTATTAAATCAGCATTAGAATAGTCAATATTTATTGTTGAAAACCGGTGTATAGTTTGGTTGTTGTCCAATTCAATAATAAAGTGAATGTTTTTACTTCCTTTATTAGTATAGTTCACCGTTATAGGTGAGTTTGTTGTTAGTGTTTGAAATCCATTCCCATCATCAAAGTTAGCTTTTATTGATGAAATTTGGTTTTCAGTGTTGTTAATGTAAAAGTCATTATCTAAAATATATGAGGTTTGTAAACCTTTTTTTGTCTGGGCTAAAGGAGTGATTATTGTAGAGGTGTGCTGTCTAAAAATATAATTGTTGTTATTGCGTGTTAATAAATTATTATTTACACTTATATCACCATTAATAAAACTATCATCACTTAAAGACTCATAGGTAACGTGTAGTAGCCCAATTTTAGTAATGTTTGAATAATTTATAGGAGAACAAATAGCTTGTAGCTTTTGTAGTTTACTAAAAGTGTTAGTATTACTATTGTTGGCTAGTTCTTTATAGGTTTGTAAAAAGCCATACATGCCATAGGTGTCACTTGTTTTTCCAATAGAAGATATCGGGCTTGTGTTTTTTACGAGTACATCAGTTTTTAAATCAGATGTGTTGAATTTAGAGTAATCTAAAATTTGTTTTTTTTGAGCTTGTACTATTCCTAAAGTAAGAAATAGAATAATTAGGTAATTTTTTTTCATAAGTATGACTGATTAGCAACAATATACTATGCTTGCATAATATATTGTATGGTCAATTTATAAAA
>CAJXHW010000370.1 GCA_913054565.1 uncultured Kordia sp.
ATTAGGTAGTTAAAAACCGAGGGATTTAAACCCTTCTTTGTGATAAAATTAAATTATGTTAAGAAAAAATTTGTGGGATAAAAGATTTTATTATCTTTACACCATCTAAAGAAAAGTTTTTTTCATATAAGTAAAACCACTGATTAAAAACCGAGCTGAAGAGCTCGGTTTTTTTAATTATAATAATGAGTGCTGTTTATAACTCCTTTTTTTTATCGTGAATTTTAATATGTTGGCCATTATTCCATTTTGTAAGCACATCTGTGGCTACTTGAGCGCCACTTCCACAAGCTATTGCATATTGACTTCTCCAACCTGCAAGTGACCCAGCAACATACAAATTAGGAGCAACCAAATGTGAGGTGTTTTTAAGTTGTACTCTGTTTTTCTCTGGTTTTGCCATATTATGAGGTATTAGGTAATTTTCACATCCTTTAATAGAAAATGGTTGCGCATAACCAGTGGCAATTACAATTGATTTTGAGTTGTGTATTTGTTTGTTTGTTATAACCTCAAAATAACCTTCGTAATGTTTTATTTCCAGTACTTTTTCGTTGTCTATCTGCTTAAGTAATGGGTACAGATCTGATAATTGTTTCTTTCCGCTTTTTAAAATAGATGTTCCTAATGTACCTGGTTGTAGCCCTAAAACATTGTTGAATAAGGCGCTTTGTAAGTGTGATGCCTTTTGATGTGCAATTAGTCCTGCTTTTTTGTTTTTAGCAAATGGTTTTTCTAAGGCAGAGCCAATTATTAATGCACATGACATTCCTGCAGCTCCCCCACCAATAATTAGAACGTCAAACATTATTGCGCTATTTTTTTCTCAATACGTTTTGAAACTGTAAAAATTGCTAAAAGCATTAGTGCTATTAATGAAGCAATTATTTCTATATGGGCAGCAGTGCTTTCACCTTGAAAAGGAGCGTTGAAATCTACTTTTGTGATGTTAAATATAATTAATCCAAGAGTGATTATTGATAGGATAATACTTGCTATTTTCATGAGTAATGTGAGTTTTTAATAAAAAATTCCTTTCACACCAGTAGTAAATAATTTTACTGATATGGCTAATAATATAATTCCGAATACTTTTTCAATAATGGCTATACCACTTTTTCCTAGTTTGTTTTCAAACCAACCTCTCATTCTTAATACTAGGTATACAAATGCAATGTTAAGAACTATGGCAATGGCGATATTTACAGACTCGTATTCAGCTCTTAATGATAATATAGATGTCATGCTTCCTGCTCCTGCAATTAAAGGGAAGGCAAGAGGGACTATTGATGCTGTTTTTACAGTGTTTTCGTCTTCTTTAAAAAGTTTTATTCCTAAAACCATTTCTAAGGCCATAAAAAAGATAATAAATGAACCTGCAATACCAAATGATGCTGCATCAATACCAATAAAGCTCAGTATTTTTTCTCCAACAACTAAAAACAAAAGCATGATACTACCAGCAACTAAAGATGCCTTACCGCTATCAAGTGTTCCGCCAGCAGCAGTTTTAAGTTTTACTACTATTGGTAGTGATCCAATAATGTCTATAACAGCAAATAAAACCATACTTGCTTTTGCGATTTCAATTATATCTACAGTCATCTGTATAAATTTTTGTGCAAAATTATGCTTTAATAATTAATTTGACCTTATAATAAACCACTAAAAGAGTTACTTTTGCATACTAATTTAGTAAAAAAACCATTCTTAATGTTTCAAATAGGTAAAACAATTGTTTCTGAAGATATCCTTGAAAAGGATTTTGTGTGTAATTTATCTGCTTGTAAAGGAGAGTGTTGTATTGCAGGAGATGCAGGTGCGCCTTTAGATGATGATGAAGTGGCTATTATGAATGATATATATCCAAAAGTAAAACCTTTCTTAAGACAAGAAGGTATTGAAGCTATTGAAAAACAAGGTGCTACAATTACTACTGATTTTGGAGATTTGGAGACGCCTTTGGTTAATGGTGCGGAATGTGCTTACGTTGTTTTTGATGAAAAAAAGACAGCTTTATGTGGTATTGAAGCTGCGTATATAGCAGGTGAAATAACATGGAAAAAACCGCTATCTTGTCATTTATACCCTATTAGAATTCAAAACTACAGTTCATTTTCGGCGGTAAATTACCACAGCTGGTCTATTTGTGATGATGCTTGTGCTTTAGGTGAAGAATTACAAGTGCCTACCTACAAATTTTTAAAAGAGCCTCTAATTCGCAAGTTTGGTGAAAAATGGTATGAGGAGTTGCAAACAATTGCTGAAAATCACACAAAATAAACACCACTTAACAATTATTAACTTTCCTTATTTAATCACTTGTCATCGATAAACGGTAATTTTAATTCGCTGTTATTCAAGGTGTTGTAAGTGTTGTTTGTTAACATCAATAAACACAAGGGGTTACTGGTTTTGTTAAAAACTTGTTGAAAAGCTATGCTGTTATTGTTGCAAATTATCTAATGAGATTTTGAATATTTGTATAACGGAAAACAAATTAGATTTTGTCTTTTTTCAAACACTAAAAAAGACTCTTTTTCATCCCCAAATAGAAAAAGAAAACGATAAGCTTGTTTTAGAAATCAATAAATTTTGGCTAGTACTAT
>CAJXHW010000371.1 GCA_913054565.1 uncultured Kordia sp.
GTATAGCATTAGCTTTTATATTTATATTTATAGATAGAATGTTTAGTGTAATGGCAGATCAATCTGGGTTCAATCCATTATTAGCAGTTTGGTTGCCAAATATTACTTTTGGTATTCTTGCTATAGTCTTATTAAATAATGCTAAACGATAAACTAAAAAGCTACCTGCACTTGCACCTCATTGTATTTATTTGGGGATTTACTGCAATTTTAGGAAAATTATTATCTATAGATGCTATATCACTAGTATGGTACCGTATGTTTTTAGCAAGCATATTTATTTATGGATACATAAAATTAAAAAAAATAACCTTAAAAATCCCTCCCCGAAAGATTTTGAATTATGTTTTTGGAGGTGTGGTTATTGCTACACATTGGGTCACTTTTTTTTACGCTATTAAAGTGTCAAATGTTTCTATAGCATTAGCAACTATGAGTACTGGAGCTTTCTTCACTATTTTTATAGAAGCATTATATAAAAAGAAGCGGATAGATGTTAAAGAGCTAATCTTTGGAGTTTTAGCAATTATTGGCTTATATATTATTTATAAATCAGAGATAAGTTTACAACTAGGAATGCTTGTGGCTTTAATGTCGTCATTTTTATCTGCAGTATTTTCAGTATTTAATGCTGACTTTGTAAAGCAAGAAAGCGCAGTAGTGATCTCATTTTATGAAATATGCTTTGGCGTAATAGCAATTACTGTATTCTTACTATGTAATGGAGAATTACTAAATGGTAGCTTTTTTAACCTAAAACCTTTAGATTATCTTTGGTTATTTATATTAAGTAGCGTCTGTACAGCCTATGCCTTTATTGTTTCTGTAGATTTATTAAAGAAGTTAAGTGCTTTTACAGTGATGTTAACAATTAACCTTGAGCCTATTTATGCAATAGTACTAGCTGTTATACTTTTTCCAGAGAATGAAAAAATGACTATAAATTTTTATTTAGGAGCAGCTTTAATTTTATTAACTGTTGTGGCTAATGGGGTTATAAAAACTATGAAAAAAAAGAACAAAATAACAATATAACTGTTGATAGGTTAGTAAAGTTTTTATATTTGCTAATCTATAAACAAGACTAGAAAACCACTATGGAATATTTAGATTTTGAACTACCTATTCAGGAGTTAGAAGAACAATTGGAGAAATGCACCGTTTTAGGTAAAGAGAGTGATGTAGATGTTACTGAAACATGCAGTCAAATTGTAAAAAAATTAGAAGAAAAGAAAAAAGAAATATACACTAACCTTTCTGCCTGGCAGCGTGTACAAATGTCAAGGCACCCATCTAGGCCGTATACATTAGATTATATAAAGGCTATTTGTGGTGATACTTTTGTAGAATTGCATGGAGATAGAAATGTACGTGATGATAAAGCCATGATTGGTGGTTTAGGTAAAATAGGTGACCAGTCATTTATGTTTATCGGACAACAAAAGGGGTTTAATACAAAAACACGTCAGTACAGAAATTTCGGAATGGCTAATCCTGAAGGATATAGAAAGGCATTACGTTTAATGAAATCTGCCGAAAAATTTGGAATTCCAGTTGTAACCTTAATAGATACTCCAGGTGCATACCCAGGATTGGAAGCAGAAGAAAGAGGACAAGGAGAAGCTATTGCTCGTAATATTTTAGAAATGACACGTCTTAAAGTGCCAATTATCTGTGTGATTATTGGTGAAGGAGCTTCAGGAGGTGCTTTAGGAATAGGAGTAGGAGATAAAGTATTAATGTTAGAAAACACATGGTACTCTGTTATTTCACCTGAATCTTGTTCGTCTATTTTATGGCGTAGTTGGGAGTATAAAGAACAAGCTGCAGATGCTTTAAAATTAACAGCTAAAGATATGAAAAAGCTAAAGCTAGTTGATGAAATTGTAAAAGAACCTATTGGTGGAGCACATAGAGATAGAGAAAAAACATTTAACATTGTAACAAAAGCAATTGTTAAGTCTTTTGAAGAATTTAAAAACTTATCACCAAAAGATTTAGTAGCACAACGTATGGATAAATATTCTCAAATGGGAGTATTTAGTGAGTAGTACTACTAAACTCAATAACTCTTAAAAAAGCCGAAGTATTATCTTCGGTTTTTTTAGCGTTATTAACAAAAAAACAAAGTTATTAACACCTTAAATGTTAATAGCTAGTGAATTACTATTATTAAATTAAGCAGTAAAAAAGAGTATTTTCGTTGCTATGGAAAACCCCAATATTGTAAAAGGATATCAAGTTGATAAAAGCACACTTATCAACTTAGAAAAAGGAAAAGTACCTCCTCAAGCACTTGATTTAGAAGAGGTTGTGCTAGGAGCAATGATGATTGATAAAAAAGGTGTAGATGATGTAATTGATATTTTACATCCTGAAGCATTCTATAAACAAGCCAATCAATATGTATTTGAAGCCATATTTAAGTTATTTGAAAATTCAGAGCCAGTTGACTTATTAACTGTATCTCAACAACTTAAAAAAGATGAGAGACTAAATTTAGTTGGGGGTGATTTTTATTTAATTTCTTTAACCCAAAAAGTATCTTCTTCTGCACATATTGAGTTTCATGCCCGTATCATTTTACAAAAATTTAT
>CAJXHW010000372.1 GCA_913054565.1 uncultured Kordia sp.
CTGGAGTTCAGACGTGTGCTCTTCCGATCTGATCCAAGAGGTAATTTGTCGGTTATAGAAAATGACATTATTCCTTTTAAAATGAAACGCATCTATTATTTATATGATGTGCCCAGTGATTCGTTTAGAGGTGGACATGCACACAAAAAACTATATCAATTTTTAATTGCAATAAGCGGTAGTTTTGACGTGCAACTTGATGATAGTAAATTAAAAAACACCATAACTTTAAATAAACCAAACAAAGGGTTGTTAATTGTTCCAGGCACTTGGCGTGAGTTAAATAATTTTTCTTCAGGCGCTGTATGCTTGGTAATAGCTTCTGAGGTATTTATTGAGGAAGATTATATAAGAGTTTATGATTTATTTAAACGTTATAAAAATAAAACGCTCTAAAGCCTTCAGCCATTGTTTACATTGCCATAGACTTATCAATAGAGGTTTTGGGAGACTTAATAGTACTTTGTTTTTGAAAGAAACTAAGCTGTAGTCGATATTTTTTTTATAATTTTTAAATAAACCAAAGTCTCCAAACATTTTATAATGTAATGCATACTCAATGCGATACATATCATTGAATTTTTTTAATGACAAATTCTTTTTTTCATCTTCTAAGAACCTTTCAAAGGTTGTGATTTTTTTATCATTAATTGGTTTATCAGTAATTTTGTTGATGGCATTGGCATTGTAAATAACACTTTGTGTCTTTGTAAACGCAACGATGTTTTTAAGAGCAATCCTAACCCAGAAGTCTGTGTCTTCTCCATAATTAAGGTCTGAGCAAAATAAGCCAATATTGTTTATTGTGTTTTTAGGAATAGCAACTGCTGATGTTAGAGCTATTCTGTAAACCAAACTTGCATTAAAAAAATCGGGCACAATACCACTCCAATCATCTTTTTTAGGTAGTGTGGGAAATTTAGGTTTGATGATATAACCTTTACCATAATCAAAACAATAATTAGTACAATACATACCGCAATTCGGATAATTTAAAATTAAATTATGCAAATCTGCTAAGTGATTAACACCCCATGTGTCATCAGCGTCTAAAAAAGCAAAATAATCTCCATTAGCCTCTTGCATAGCAAAGTTTCTTGCCTGTGAAACCCCTTGGTTTTCCGTGTCAAAAAGTATTAGTTTTCTGGAGCTTATTTTTTTAACTTCAGAAAGGCTATTGTCTGTTGATCCATCGTTAACAATAATGATTTCATAGTCAGTATAGGATTGATTCAAGACACTGATTAGTGTATCATATATATGAACATCTTTATTATATAATGGGATGATTACTGAAAACTTAGGCATTATTTTCTAACTTTAAGCTACAAAAATAGTTTAACTTGAAAATATCAAACAAAAATAAAGAAGGGTTTTTAGACTCTAAATTCTTAATGATTAGCGTTAAAAAAATATTTGAAATTTTTAGGAAGCTTTTTTTTAACTTATATTTTTTAAGAGTGAGGTATGTACGTTGTAATTTAGTGTAGTTTTTTGGGATTTTTTGATCTTTATCTAATGTATATAGAGTGGTAACGCTTTCTCTCATTTTATTTATAAAGATATCATTAGAGTAAATACCTAAATGATAAACAACATTATTTATATGCTTAATAGGGTAGTTGTTTTTTTTAATTTGATAATGAAATAAGGTGTCTTCATATCCGTAATTTTTAATACTTTCATCAAATGTAATTGTATTAAATAGTTTTTTAGAAATTACAATGTTAGAAAAATGTATTGCGGAGTTTTTATCTAGCATTCTAATTTTAGCATCTATGGCTTCTCTTTTTACACCTATTTTGTAACGTAATGAGAAATTAGATTGCTTTTCAAGATATACAAGTCCACCATAAACAATAGAAACATTTAAAGAAATCTCAGAATAATATTTTTTGAGAAAATTAGCTTCTTTAGGCAATACATCTGCGTCTAAAAACAATAACCAGTCATATTCTGCGCTCTTTGCTAAAATATTTCGTGTAATTGCGAGTCCATTGTTTTTTTTAGATTTTATAACCTTAATGCTTTTTTCTTTGTCGAATTGATTATATACATAATCATAATTTATAGGTGAACAATCATCACAAATTATGATTTCGTATTTAATGTTGATCTCTTTAGCTTGTTTATCAATTATACGTACAAGCTGTAAAACATCATAGTTATATGTGGGTATTAAAATAGAAATCATGAAAAGCTAAACTTGATTACAATTTTATGACTATTTTTGTTTAGAACATATTTTTTTATAGGAAAATGCAAAGAATACAAATAGCGGATAGTATACTTAAAAAGTTAATAGCAAATAAAAAGGAGTTAACTATAGAGTATGCAGCATCCAATTCTGCTATTCCTTGTTTTTTTATTGATGATGTATTACCTGAAGAGTTAATTGAAAAAGCAAATGCGGTTTTTCCTGCTTCTGATGAGCTTCATTTAAAGAAAAGTTTGAAACAAAATAAATATGTATCTGCTCAAATGAATAGTCATCATCCATTTTTGGAAGAATTATTATTTGCTTTTCAGGATAAAAGAATTGTAAAGCTTATACAAGAGATATGTTCAATAGAGTCTTTAATTGAAGCCGATGAA
>CAJXHW010000373.1 GCA_913054565.1 uncultured Kordia sp.
TTTTTTGTTCCATTAAAGGTCCTAATTCATAAAGGCTACCTAATAATTCTTGTTGTATGTTGTTTACAACATCCTGATTGTTATTTACTTTATATATTTCAGCAATATGATACAGTATTTTTGGCTCAGATGTTTTATTTATAACAAATTCATTAATTATGTCATATGCTTTTTTTGTGTTGCCTTGGCTATAATAACTCCACGCTAATAAATCATAAGATAGAGGTGTTGGTCTATTTTTTATTTCTTCATAAGCAATTTCTAATGCTTTATTTGTACAGCCTAATTCGTTTAGATAAACACTAATATTATACGTATTATACATTGAGCCATATAACTTATTTTTAGCAAGCGTAACATATGAGTTTATAGCTTCTTTTTTTTGGTTTTCAAGCTCCATATAGTCATAAATTTCTGCTTTTAGTAAATGATAATCTGGAGCAACATTATCTTGTGTAATTGTGTTTAATATTTCAATAGCGCCAGTGGGGTTTTTCTCATAGGAGTATAAAATCCATGCAATACCCTTTTTTGCATAAGTGTCATTAGGATTTAATTTTAATGCTTTTAAATAATAATTATAAGAAGCTTCAATTTGGTTTGAATGACCTAAAAAATCGGCTAAATTAGTATAAGACCATTGCATGAGGACATCATTTTTAAGCTGCTCTGCAATTTTAGTAGCTTTTTTCATTAAAAAGATTGCTAGATCTAAATCACCTTCATGATCACTCCATTTAGATTCTCTAATTAAGTAATCAAAATCATTCTCATCTTTAATTTTTGATAAATATATTTTAGCACTATCAGGGTTTCCTAGTTCTAAATACACATCAAACAACATTTTTTGAGTGTCAACTAAACCTTCACCGTTTGCTTCTGCTTTTTTTAACAGTGTAAGGGCTTCATTAAACTTATGTTGTGAAATATAATTTCTTGATAGCATTCTTAAGTACCCAGCATTGTTATAATTAGTTTTTATATTGGCTTCAATTAATTTTTGCTCTGCATTAATTAAGTTCTCTATTGCTCCAGTATTCTTAAACATACTAGATTCAGTGCTAGCAATTTTTATTAAATATGGAAACTGATTTGGTGATTTATCTAGTTTATTTGTCCAGAAAGAGTGCTCTTCTTTAATTTTCTCAACAATTTCAGACTGATTAGTATTGAGATACTGTGTGTAATCTTTTTTATCGGTAACTTTTTTGTTTTTATTACAAGCAACTAAGCTAATAAATACAAATAGTACTATTACTCTATAAGATGTTTTCATATTTTTTGTTTTAAATAGTAGACGTATTTTCATAATTAAATACGCCTACTAATGATTGTTACCAAGGTGATGCTAAGTAAGGAAAAGAGCTTAAAAAAGCTTTGTCATTTGAATCAACATGATCATCAGATAGTCCTGGGTTTTCAGAAAAATCTTCCCCTCCAAAAATCAATAATAACTCAACGGTAATGACATCATCTGATAAGTTTCTACCAGTAAGAATGTTTGTGCCGTCATAAAAAGTAGTTGTTCCGGTTGTTGAAACTCCTAATACATCTGTTGCCAATAAACCTGTAAAAGCAGCTGAATCTTGCCCTAAAGCATTCATATCTCCTGGGTTTGCAAAAGCAGGACTTAAAGCTTCTAAGTTTGTTTGAAACATAGTTTGAAAAGCTGCGTTTTGATTAGTAGGGGTTGTTTTGTTATATTGGTCCTTACTACCAGAAGACACAAAAACAGTGTTTATTGCAGGCCTTCCCATTTGATCTTTTTGACTATAAGTTCCAGAAAAATCAACCATGTTATTATTGTAATTGTAGCTGTCATCATCAGAACACTGAATGAATAGTATTGATAATACTGTTACTGCTAAGAATGTTTTTATCTTATAAATTTTCATAATGTTATTTTTTTTAATGTTATTTAGTTTTTGCTTCCACCCAAGTATTTAATGTCCCATTTCCACCTAATAAATTTTTAGGTACTTCTACAACAACAGACATCACGTTTGTACCTGCAAATGTGTCATTTCCTGGGTTGTTAAACGATGTTGCGTTTCCTGAAATAATATTTGAGTATTGTGCAAAATCCATGAAAAAAGGATCATCTCTAGGGCCTGCAAAATATTTCATACCATCAGCGTTAGCTACAATTGCTGTTTGACCATAATCTGTAATAGTTACAGAATTATTATACACGCTTGTTTGTTCAATAACACTGTTTAAACCCGTGCTTGATGGTGCAATTGGACCAAAAAAGTACATTTTATCATCTCTTGGAATTGCCTGAATAACCATGTCTTCAATGTTATCACCATCATTATCAATGTTAATTTCTATTAAGGTGTTTTGATCAAAAGAAGCTACGCCAGTAGAACCGGGACTTAATAAACCTTGAACATTTGCCACGAATACGAGGTTGTCTGTGTTTTCACCTTGAAAGGCATAAAAATCTGTAATGTCAGCATTGGTGCTAGCAACTTCTGGTGCATCAATGTGATCTGCTGAAATTAAAGTTACTCCTGCTAATAAGAATAACCATAAATAGTTTTTTTTGTTTTTCATCATATTTAAATTATAGTTCACTAATACTTACGAG
>CAJXHW010000374.1 GCA_913054565.1 uncultured Kordia sp.
ATATGCAGTAGATGGTATTGCGTTTGTAATAATTTTTGTATGACTTAAATCAAAAATTTTTGTTGCAAAACCATACCAACTTGTAACCCCTACATTAGAATAATGGTATACCCCATAATCCTTTGTATCAGTAGTAATAATTTCTAGTATCACGTGAGCCAAATCTTTTGCATACGTTGGCGACCCAATTTGATCTGAAACAATACTCAATTCATCTCTTTCAGAGCCCAACCTAAGCATTGTTTTCATGAAGTTGTTACCATATTCTGAATATAACCAAGACGTTCTAATTATAAAATAATTTTTTAAAATGCCTTGTATTTTTTGTTCGCCTTCTAGCTTTGTTTTCCCGTAAACTGATAACGGCTTAGTATCATCAGTTTCAGAGTAAGGTTTAGTAGCTTGACCATCAAACACAAAATCTGTTGAAATATGAATCAATGTTGTATGATTAATCAGACATGCTTCTGCAAGATAGTCTACCCCTAAAACATTGATTTTATTAGCTTCTTCGAAATCTTCTTCAGCTTTATCTACGGCCGTATATGCTGCACAATTGATACAATAATCAAAGTTTGAAACACTAAACAAAGCTTCAACATCTTCTTTTATTGTTATGTTTAATTCTTTTGAATTGACAAAAACAAAATTAATAACAGGATTCAATGCTGATAATTCTTGTAAACATTTACCCAATTGCCCATTTGCCCCTGTTACTAATACCTTTTTCATTTTTAAAACAGCTCTTTTACAGTTGGCAATATTAAATCTTTTTCAGACACTAAAAACTGATGTGAATCTAACATCCAGTCAATATTTAATGTACTGTCATTATATATGATACCACCTTCGGCTTCTTTATTATAAAAATTATCACACTTGTAATTAAAAACTACTGTATCACTTAATACAATAAAACCATGTGCAAACCCTCTTGGTACAAACAATTGTTTTTTGTTGTCTGAAGACAATAAAACCGTCTCAACTTGTAAGAAAGTTTCTGAATCAGGCCTAATGTCTACAGCAACATCCAACACTTTTCCTTGAGTAACTCTTACTAATTTAGCCTGAGCATAGTCTCCTTTTTGAAAATGCAAGCCTCGTAACACTCCTTTAGTAGAAAACGACTCGTTATCTTGTACAAAATTAACGTTAGTCCCAACTGCACTGTTAAAGGATTCCTTGTTATAACTTTCAAAAAAATAACCTCTATCGTCATTAAACACTCTTGGTTCAATAATAAAACATCCTTTTAATTTGGTTTCTATGGCATTCATTAGTCCTCAATAATGCTTATTAGATGTTTTCCGTAACCACTTTTTAATAATGGTGTTGCTAAAAGTCTTAATTCTTCTTTTGTGATAAAGCCTTGTGTATATGCCGCCTCTTCTATCGCGCCGATTTTCAAACCTTGACGCTCTTCAATAACTTGAACAAACTGTGATGCTTGCATTAAAGAAGCAAACGTTCCAGTATCTAACCAAGCTGTTCCTTTATCTAAAATACTTACTTGTAATTTACCTCTCTTTAAATATTCCTTATTAACATCTGTAATTTCAAGCTCACCCCTATGACTAGGTTTGATATTTCTTGCAATGTCTACTACATCATTATCATAAAAATAAATACCTGGCACTGCAAAGTTTGATTTTGGATGTTCAGGTTTCTCTTCTATTGATTTTACTTTTCCGCTTTCATCAAAATCAACGACACCGTAACGTTCAGGATCATGAACATGATACGCGTAAACAATACCTCCGTCAGGATTATTATTAGCTTTTAACAACTCTCCTAAACCTGTTCCGTAAAAGATATTATCTCCTAAAACTAAGGCCACTTTATCTGTTCCAATAAAATCAGCTCCTATAATAAAAGCTTCTGCTAATCCGTTTGGGTGTTCTTGTACGGCATATTCAAACTGACATCCCAATTGTTTTCCATCTCCTAATAATTTTTCAAACAAAGGTAAATCCTGAGGTGTAGATATAATTAAAATCTCTCTAATCCCTGAGTTAATTAATGTTGACAGTGGATAATAAATCATCGGTTTATCAAAAATTGGCATTAACTGTTTACTCACTGAAAGCGTCAATGGGTGCAAACGTGTACCTGATCCTCCTGCCAAAATAATTCCTTTCATTTATTTACTTATTATATTTATTAATGTACCAGGCAACTGTTTTTAATATTCCTGATTCAAAATTTTCATCAGCTCTCCATCCGAGTTCATTTTCAATTTTTGAGGCATCAATAGCATACCTAAAATCATGTCCTGCTCTATCTTCAACAAAGCTTTTTAACTCTTTGTATGAGCTTCCATTTTTTCTAGGCAACTTCTCATCTAAAATACTACATATAGTATCTACTATGTATATATTAGTACGTTCGTTTCTACCCCCAATATTATAAGTTTCACCTGAAACCCCTGTATTGAAAGCTATTTCAATTCCTTTACAATGGTCTAAAACATATAACCAATCACGAATCTGCATGCCATCGCCATAGATTGGTAACTCTTTACCTGCTAACGCATAATGAATCACCAATGGAATTAGCTTTTCAGGGAAATGGTGAGGGCCATAGTAGATC
>CAJXHW010000375.1 GCA_913054565.1 uncultured Kordia sp.
CGCAACAGCCATTAGGTGGTAAGGCGCAATTTGGAGGACAACGTTTTGGAGAGATGGAAGTTTGGGCATTAGAGGCATACGGTGCATCTAGTACACTTAGAGAAATCTTAACTGTTAAATCTGATGATGTAATTGGAAGAGCTAAAACTTACGAAGCTATCGTTAAGGGTGAGGCAATGCCAGAACCAGGATTACCTGAATCATTCAATGTATTAATGCATGAATTGAAAGGATTAAGTTTGGATATCAGATTAGAAGAGTAGTAGGCGGTTTCGCTATTTAAAAAGAATATTTTTAAAATTTTATTGCATCATATTATGGCAAGAAAACAAGATAAAAATACACAAAAGAGATTTAATAAAATCTCTATCGGTTTAGCTTCTCCTGAGTCAATTTTGGCTGAGTCTAAAGGAGAGGTTTTAAAACCGGAAACTATAAACTATCGTACACACAAGCCTGAGCGTGACGGATTATTCTGTGAGCGTATTTTCGGACCTGTAAAAGATTATGAATGTGCTTGTGGAAAGTACAAACGTATCCGTTATAGAGGAATTGTATGTGATAGATGTGGTGTTGAAGTAACTGAAAAGAAAGTACGTAGAGATCGTATCGGGCATATCAACTTAGTTGTACCTGTTGCACACATCTGGTATTTCCGCTCATTACCAAACAAAATAGGATACTTACTAGGTCTGCCATCTAAGAAATTAGATATGATTATTTATTACGAACGTTATGTCGTAATTCAAGCAGGTATTGCTAAAAACGCAGAAGGTGAAGAGTTGAAAAAAATGGACTTCTTAACGGAAGAAGAATATTTAAACATCGCTGAAGAGTTACCACAAGACAATCAATATTTAGATGATTCTGACCCAAATAAGTTTATCGCTAAAATGGGTGCTGAGTGTTTAATTGAGTTATTAAGACGCATCAATTTAGATGAGTTATCTTATGAATTAAGACATAAAGCAAATAACGAAACATCTAAGCAACGTAAAACTGAAGCATTAAAAAGATTACAAGTAGTTGAGTCTTTACGTGATGCTAACAAGAATAGAGAAAATCTTCCTGAATGGATGATCATGAAGGTTGTGCCAATTATTCCACCAGAATTAAGACCTTTAGTGCCTTTAGATGGTGGACGTTTCGCAACTTCAGATTTAAATGATCTTTACAGAAGAGTAATTATCCGTAACAACCGTTTAAAGCGTTTGGTAGAGATAAAAGCTCCAGAAGTAATCTTGCGAAATGAGAAGCGTATGTTACAAGAATCAGTAGATTCTTTATTTGATAACACACGTAAATCATCTGCAGTAAAAACAGAATCTAACAGACCTTTAAAATCATTATCTGATTCATTAAAAGGTAAACAAGGACGTTTCCGTCAAAACTTGTTAGGTAAGCGTGTTGATTATTCAGCTCGTTCTGTAATTGTTGTTGGGCCTACTTTACGTTTATTTGAATGTGGATTGCCTAAAAATATGGCAGCAGAATTATACAAGCCTTTTGTAGTTAGAAAATTAATTGAAAGAGGAATTGTAAAAACTGTAAAATCTGCAAAGAAAATTATAGACAGAAAAGAACCAGTAGTATGGGATATCTTAGAAAATGTAATCAAAGGACATCCAGTATTATTGAACCGTGCACCTACGCTTCACCGTTTAGGTATACAAGCTTTTCAACCTAAATTAATTGAAGGAAAAGCAATTCAATTACACCCATTAGTATGTACGGCATTTAACGCCGATTTTGATGGGGATCAAATGGCAGTACATTTACCTTTAGGCCCAGAAGCAATTTTGGAAGCTCAAATGTTAATGTTAGCCTCTCATAATATATTAAATCCAGCAAACGGACAACCAGTTACTGTACCTTCTCAGGATATGGTACTTGGATTATATTATATGACAAAGTTACGTAAGTCTACTCCAGATTTAGAAGTTAAAGGAGAAGGATTAACGTTCTATTCGCCAGAAGAGGTAACAATTGCTTACAACGAAAAAAGAGCAAATATTAACGCATCTATTAAAGTTAGAACAAAAGATTTTAACGAAAATGGTGAGTTAGTTTATAAAATAATAGACACTACTGTTGGTAGAGTATTATTTAACGAAGTAGTTCCTGAAGCTGCTGGATATATTAATGAAGTATTAACTAAAAAAGCTTTAAGAGATATTATTCATAACATCTTAAAAGCAACTAGTGTACCTGAAACTGCTGATTTCTTAGATAGAATTAAGGACATGGGGTATGGATTTGCCTTTAAAGGTGGATTATCATTCTCATTAGGTGATATCATTATTCCAGAAGAAAAAACTAAGATGGTTGCTGATGCAAATAGTCAAGTTGATGGAATTATGGGGAACTATAACATGGGACTTATAACGAACAACGAACGTTATAACCAAGTTATTGATATCTGGACTTCTACAAATGCTGCATTAACAGAACTTTCTATGAAGAATATTTCTGAAGATCAGCAAGGGTTCAACTCAGTATATATGATGCTTGACTCTGGAGCAAGGGGTTCTAAAGAACAAATTCGTCAGTTAACAGGTATGCGTGGATTAATGGCAAAGCCTAAAAAA
>CAJXHW010000376.1 GCA_913054565.1 uncultured Kordia sp.
AATGTTGATTTTATGTGATTCAAAATATGTATCTATTTATTTATTAAAAACAGGAAAATGCATTTTCCTGTTTATATAACTTAATTCAAGTTTTGTAAAAACACCTTATCAATTACATGAATAACACCATTAAATGGTGGGATAATTACTTCATCACTAGAGCATGAAGTATATAGTAAAGAAACTAAAACAAAAATGGTCCTAAACATTAACTTTTTCATAACAACTTATTTTAAGTGTTATTCAAATATACATTTTTTGTTTAACATTTTAAAATAAAAACTAAACAAAATTATTTAAAGCTAACTTATAAGTCTTTATAGCACGATTACGTGCTAGTTTATGATCAACTATGGGAGATGCATAGGTTAGCTCATCAAAATCATGAATCCATTTTCTTATATATAACAAATCTATATCAAACCTAATTAACTGACTTTCTGGGTTAAAAATCCTAAAATAAGGCGCAGCATCACAGCCTGTTCCAGCAGCCCATTGCCAATTACCATTATTAGCAGACAAGTCATAATCTAACAATTTTTCTGCAAAATATGCTTCACCCCAACGCCAATCAATCAGTAAATGCTTGCATAAAAAACCCGCTACAACCATCCTAACTCTATTATGCATATATCCTGTTTTATTTAATTGCCGCATACCTGCATCAACCATGGGGTATCCGGTTTGACCACTACACCATTTCTTAAACTCCTCTTCATTATTTCGCCACTGAACCCCATCATATTTTTTCTTAAAATTCTGAGTCACGACTTTAGGAAAATGAAATAATACCTGCATAAAAAACTCTCTCCAAATTAATCCATTTAAAAAAGTAGCATTGGTTTTCAAAGCAACCTGAACCACCTTACGAACGCTAACTAAACCAAAACGTAAATAAGGAGATAAATATGAGGTGGCATCTTTGAAAGGAAAATCTCTTAGGGTATCATAATTAGATAAACTTGATAAATTATATGGTTTTACTTTTATTTTACTCTCTTTAAAACCTAAAGATTTTAAAGTTGGAAACTCAAACGACAACCTTACAAACCTAGAAAAATTAACAGGTAATGGCATTATAACATCTGTGTCATTAAGCATTTTCAGCCATTTATTTTTATAAGGAGTGTAAACTGTATAGGGCAACCCATCATTTTTAACCACTTCATTTTCTTCAAAAATAACTTGATCTTTATATGAGTACATCTTTACGTTTTTTGTTTTTAAAAAAGCACATAATTCATCATCTCGTCTTATTGCATACGGTTCATAATCTTTGTTTACAAATACGGCCTCAATTTGAAAATCAGAAACTAAGCTCTGCCACACCTCAATAGGTTTTCCTTTTTTAACCAACAAAGAGGCTCCTTTATTTTTAAGTTCTTTATCTAACTGAAACAATGTTTGATATATAAAAGTAACTCTAGCATCGTTAACAGGAAGTTTATCTAGAATTTCTTCATCAAAAATAAACAATGGAAGCACTTTATTTTCTGATTTCAACGCATTATATAATGCCATATTATCTTCTAAACGTAAATCTCTACGAAACCAATAAACAGAAACTTTATTTGCCATTAAAGATCTTATTTAAAGTCATATATCTGTATTTGAATATACCATTTAACTGTTTTTTTATGAACAGAAATTGAGCGAAATGACCTAAAAATCCAAACGGAATTTTATACGATATTTTATCTTTCATTAATGTTTTTCCACCGGTTAGCTCTTCAAACCAATGTTCGTGATGCCACATTGCGTAAGGACCAAAACGTTGCTCGTCTACAAAATACTCTTGTGATTTAACTTGAGTTATTTCTGTAATCCAATTCATTTTTACAAATAGAAATGGGGACACTTTATAACTAATTATTTGCCCTTGATAAGCTTTTACAGTATTTTCAGAAGTTATTACAAACTTCATTTTTGATGGTGTAATTTTTGATAAATTATTTGGTGATGAAAAATAATTCCAAGCAATTTCTATAGGAATATTTAAAACTTGCTCTGCTGTTAAGGTGTATATTCCCGAATGTTTTTTAAATTTTACCATGTTTAATTATTTAAAACTATATACGCATTTAAACTTGTTGCAATAGCCAACCATGCTAAATATGGCATAATCAACAAGGTTCCCCATTTTACTTTAGTTATATATTTAAATGTCATGTAACCAATTAATAACCACAATAAAATAATCACCACTAAACCAACGATCGTTAAGTGCTGGTTAAAGAATATGTAATTCCAGCTCACATTCAAAAACCACTGAGTGGTATAAAGAAACAATAGTTGTTTATCCAAACCCCTATACTGACTACTTAATTTTGACATATAAAATGCAAAACAAAACATTATACCAGTCCAAG
Organism: uncultured Kordia sp.; assembly: GCA_913054565.1. Taxonomy (GTDB): domain Bacteria; phylum Bacteroidota; class Bacteroidia; order Flavobacteriales; family Flavobacteriaceae. The sequence continues at coordinate 2,370 of CAJXHW010000376.1, forward strand.
CTACCCCAAAAACCCATCCTTTTGGTGTCCATGGTGCTTTATTAAGTGACAAATACCAATCTGTTTGTGGTCCATTATTCATCAACATACTTCCTATGCCTAAAGCAAGGTAATTGAAAAACATAAAAATAATAATGTGTTTTAATTTCTTCATTAGTGAATTTTTATTCAAAGATAATTATTTTGTTTAATATTTATCATGAATTGTTAAACAA
>CAJXHW010000377.1 GCA_913054565.1 uncultured Kordia sp.
ACTAAATAAAACCATGGCAACTAAACCAATGTTTAAAAACCAAAATGCTCTTTTTAGCTTTTTACTAGACCAAATTCTGTTTGAATAAAAACGCAAGCAGATAAGGATGAATCCCATACCTAACAAACCATAAACACCAAACAAAGCAGTATGTGCATGAACAGCTGTAGTATTTAATCCTTGTATATAATATAAGGCAATTGGAGGATTTATTAGGAAACCGAACACACCAGCACCAATAAAATTCCAAAATGCAACAGCAATAAAGAAAAAGATAGGCCATTTGTATTTTTGCATCCATTGTCTGCTTTTTAAAAGGTTCCAATTTTCTCTAATTTCAAAGCCCATTAATGTTAGCGGAACAACCTCTAATGCGCTAAAAGTAGCACCTAAGGCTATGGCCTGAATTGGTGTTCCAGAATAATATAAATGGTGTAAGGTACCAATTATACCACCTGCCAAAAATATGGTTGCTGAAGCTACCGAAACTCTTCCTGCTGTTTTAGCAGATATTATTTTCATTTTTGAAAAAACAAAAGCAATAACTACCGTAGCAAAAACTTCAAAAAAGCCTTCAACCCACAAATGCACCAGCCACCATCTCCAATAATTAATTACTGGCAAACTACTGTTTTCACCATACATTAAACCTGAGAAAAAGAACATTCCGATTGCAACAACTGACACTAATAATATGATTAATAATTGCTTTGAACTGTCGTTTTTACGAATGGCATAAACAATATGTCTTCCAACCATAATTACCCATAAAACCAAACCAATACCAAGAAATATTTGCCAAAATCTACCCAAGTCCATATATTCATAGCCTTGATGTCCGAAGAAAAAATTAGTTGTTAAATCTAAAAATTGATGTACACCAAGCCATTCACCAAGCATAGAACCCAAAACAATGACTAGTAGTGCCACAAATAAAAAGTTAATTCCGAAAATTTGATATTTAAATTCCTTACCTGAAATCATTGATGCTAAAAATAAGCCCGTAGCTAACCAAGTTGCGGCAATCCAGAATACTGCTAATTGTGTATGCCAAGTTCTTGAAATAGAATATGGTAAATAGTTTGCTAAATCTAATCCGAAAAATGATTGTCCCTCTACGGTATAATGTACAGTTATAATACCTAGCACCACTTGTAGGCCTATTAAAAGAGAAATAACAATAAAATATTTTAAAACCGCTTTTTGTGAACACACTAACTTCATACCTGTTAACGGATCATTATCAGGTTTGGTTAGTACTTCTCCTTTTTCATGATTTCTTAAATAATAATATGTAAGTAATCCTATAAATAGGAGTAATAATACGATGGATAATCCGGACCAAATAACTGAGTCTTTTGTAATAACATTATTAATTAAAGGTTCATGTGGCCAATTAGAAGTATACGTATATTCTTTATTTGGCCTGTTGGTACTTGCTGCCCAAGATGTCCAAAATAAAAATGCATTTAATTGTTCTAACTTACCGGCGTCTGTTAATGCTCCTTTAGGTATGGCATATTCCTCCTTACCTTCAGAAAAAATAGATGTATAATGTTTTACATTGGCTTTAATAGCCGCCAATCGTTCTTTTGATATTGTTACCGTTTTTGTAGTACTGTTATAGGTATTGGTTTTAATATTGTTCACTAAACGCGCTTTAATTGCCGCTTTATTTTCTACATCTAAATTATCATATGAAGTTTGAAAATCGGTTTCAGACCAATATTCTAGTAGATATACGGCCTCTTTATGTATCCAATCGGCTGTCCAATCTGGAGCTACATAACTTCCGTGCCCCCAAATAGAACCTACTTCCATTCCTCCAATAGACTCCCAAACATATTGACCAATTTGAATATCTTCTTTTGTGTATACAACTATACCAGAATCTTTTACAATAATTTTATCTGGTATGGGGGGTTGTGTTTGATATACTTCTGTTCCTACCCAAATTAACGCTATAAACGAAAGTGTTACAACGCTAATAAATGCTAACCAAGTTTTTTTCATGTCCTCTTTTAATTTTGTAGCGTTTGTTCTAATTCAACCCCTTTTTTAAATAAAATGTTGTTTTCTAAATGAATGTGTTTATGTAAATCTTCTTCAAATTCCTGTAATAAAGAAAACGTAACTTTATAGGTATTACAGGCATCTTGAGGTGGCGTATAGTTATTACTTAATTCAGAAATTTTTCTAAATCTGTGTCCTTCGTTGTCATGCTCTTGATGCATCATGGCAATAGGACTTTTTACGCTATCAAATTGTGGACTAGAAACTGCTGTATTGGTATTTGCTAATTTTTTAAAATAGGGGAATAGTAATAATTCCTCTTTTTTCATATGTGCTGTTAAATCGTCAGCACTTTCAGAAAAGAGTGTTCTTATTTCAAACAATTCTAAATGACTAGCCCCATGCACTTGGCATATTTTGTTGAGATACTGTTTAATTTCGGGTATTATATTTTCAACATATTTATGATGTTTATTATAGATGTAATCTGAAAGAAAGCCGATATCCCAAGATTGGTAATCGTTTGTATCTGTTTCGGTTTCAAAACATTTTATTAACTTATTAA
>CAJXHW010000378.1 GCA_913054565.1 uncultured Kordia sp.
GGTAACTTATTTAAATTAATGTCCTTCATGAAAAAGCAATTTATTATTCAATACAGTTATTTCATTTTGAAGAGATTCTACTTGTTGTAATAAATTATAAATGACATCAATACCTTCAATGTTAATATTAAGGTCATAGTGTAATCGTATTAATTTTTCAATAGTTTTAATTTGTGTGTTATGTATCCAGTCTGTTTCATTAATAACTATTATTTCAATTAAATCATAGTCATACAATGCTGTTATAAATGTAATAGGAACATTATAATGTACACAGAATTGTTGTATTGATATGTAGTTTTCTGTTTCCATCTTTAGCGTAATTTTTCTAATTCTTTAAACAAATTTTTTTCTTTCTCGGTTAAATTAGATGGTATTTTTATTGTATAGGTTAAATACAAATCTCCAAATTCACCTTCTTTTTTATATTTCGGGAATCCTTTACCTTTTAATTTTACCTTGGTTCCATTTTGAGTTTCAGGTTTGATGGTAAGTTTAACTTTGCCATCAAATGTAGTTACAGTTTCACTCCCTCCTAATATTGCCTTGTATAAAGGCAAGGTTACATTGAGGTGTAAATTATTTTTATCTCTTTTGAATTGCGACTGGTTAATTATCGAAAACCGAATATATAAATCACCATTTGGGCCATTATTAATTCCCTTTCCTCCATAACTTTTTATTTTTATGATTTGCCCATTTTCTATACCAGCTGGAATGGTAATTCGTATGTTTTTATTGTTAACAGTTAAGGTACGTTTATGTGTTTTATAAACATCTTTTAAGCTAAGTTGTAGTTCAGCATTATAATCTTGGCCTCTAAATTTTATATGTTGCCCTTGTGCTCTTGAAGCATCACCACCAAACATATGTTCAAAAAAATCTGAATAATCTTCTTGTGATTTACCTTGAGAACTGTATTGATACTGCTGCTTTGCTTTTTCATATTGCTCAGCATTTTCCCAATGTTCCCCATATTGATCGTATTTTTTACGATTTTCTGCGTTACCAAGCACTTGATTAGCGTCATTAACTTCTTTAAATTTTTTTTCGGCAGCCTTATTATTTGGGTTTAAGTCAGGATGATATTTCCGAGCCAATTTCCTGTAGGCTTTTTTAATATCCTTTTCCGTGGCACTTTTTGTAAGCCCCAATATGCTATAGAAATCTTTGAATGCCATAATTTTTTAATTAAATTTTAAGGATGTCAGTAGGTGTTTCTATCAGAATGGATTTATTCCCTTTTAAAGCAATTGGTTGCTTCATGATTTCTGGGTTATGTTGAATCATTTTTATCCAATCATTATCAGAGAAAACATGATGTTCAAATTTTGAAGTATATGCTGGATGTTCCTGATTTATTAAATCATTAATTTTTAATTTTAACTTATCTGCTAGCTCTGCTATTTGTGTACCTGTTAATGGTGTTTTTAATATATCAATTTCATATATAGATACCCCTTCAGCCTTAGCATAGATTAATGCCTGTTTTGCTCTAGTTGATTTTGAGTTATAAAACAATGTAATTTGCCGATTTGATGTTGCTATTTCTCCCATTTTATTGCTGGTTTTTATGAATTTTTAATATGATGATTCAATACTTGTTTTAGGCTGCCTAAAAAATCATCCATCACAATTATATTTATTAAGCTCAATATTTAGTTTTGCTAGCATGATGAGTTCTGATTTATTAACGTTAGAAAAAGAGGTTGCAATTGCTCTAGCTGTTTTGAAAATAAGGCTTTTCATATCCTTAGTTAATAGCGATGTGTGTTTGTTTATAAAAACTATAAAACTATTAAAACAAGTTTCAGCATCATACTCATTAGTACTGTGTAACCATTTAAAGGTATTTATAATTGAAGTTTCTGCTTCCGTTTTAAAATGGTCTTCAATATAATTTGAAGCTAACCAATCCTTTTTAACTATTTCTATAAGTTTATTAAGTTCTTCTTCTCTCACACAATTATCAGTAGCTGCAATGGCGTAAAATAATTTACCTAAATGTTGATGAAATGCTTTAACTGTATTTTTAGATGGTGTCATAACTTAAATTACTTGATACACAAAGTTATAGTATTATGTGTTATTAAATTATGATATAAATCATTGTAATTAAATGTATCTTTATATTTCAACAAATAACTTAACAAAATCGATGTTTAAACAAGATGATGATGTTTTTAATATCCTGTTAGGAGCCGTTTCCGAAGGTGTAATTATTGTGGATGAAAACCAGCTAATTATAGAAACTAATGAATCTGTAGAACATATGTTTGGCTATACTAGAAAAGAACTTATACAACAACCTTTAAACATTTTGATTCCTCAAAAACATCATGCTAAACATAGTTCCCATTTTAAAGGGTTTATGAAAGAAGATAAAGGGAGAACAATGGGGCAGGGACGTGATATTTATGGAGCTCATAAACAAGGAAATATATTTCCAGTTGAAGCAGGTTTAAATCCGTTTACCATTCAAGACAAAAAATATGTTATGGCTTTGGTTATAGATATTTCGGTTAGGAAGCAACAAGAAGAGGAAATTAAAAAATTAAATATAGAATTAGAAGAAA
>CAJXHW010000379.1 GCA_913054565.1 uncultured Kordia sp.
TCTAAAATTTTGGTAACAAACTCTTGAGTTCGGGCATCTTTTTTTTCAACATTATGAGTTAGATAACCTGAACCTCTACCTTGCCAAACTAACTGTTTGTCTGTAGAATTGATAAGGTCAATATATAATACACCGTTTGTAGAACTCGATACTTGTCTGTTAAAACCACCATACCAAGGTCCCCATCCATATCCAATTCCAGTATTATACACATTAACATTTTTCTCTGTTGTTGTGTTGATGTTTATTAATAAGTCTGGAGATTCAGATTTTGTAAAACCTTTGGCCAGCATTTCCTTTTCTATAGCACGTAAGATTCTTTTTTTGTCCAAATCTGAAATTTCTACTTTGTCAATACCAGGTTTATAGAACGCAAATGTTTTGTATGTATCAAATGGTGCTAGTTTATCATAGTCAGTACTAACGCTTACAGATGCACACGACGTGATAAGTAATACAATTAATGTAATACTAAATAGTTTTATTGATTTCATAGTTTTGCTTTTTAAAATTATTAAATAAAGCAGTAATTGGCTGCTTCTATAAATTTGAAAGCAGTTTATTGTCAACTAAATTAGGAACAGTAACTTTTAAGCTTGGTTCTGATTTCATAGCCCTTTCAATCGCGAACATAGCTCCTTCGTTTCTCGCCCAATTTCTTCGAGCTATTCCGTTATTAACATCCCAAAATAGCATTGATTTTAAACGCCTCTTCGCATCTTTACTACCATCAAGAACCATACCAAAACCGCCATTAATAACTTCTCCCCAGCCAACACCACCACCATTGTGGATTGAGACCCAAGTAGCACCTCTAAAGCTGTCTCCTATAACATTATGTATTGCCATGTCAGCTGTAAAACGTGAACCATCATAAATGTTTGATGTTTCTCTATATGGTGAATCTGTTCCTGAAACGTCATGATGGTCTCTTCCTAAAACAACTGTTCCAATTTCGCCCTTTTTAATGGCTTTATTAAATGCTTTCGCTATTCTCATACGTCCTTCAGAATCTGCATATAATATACGTGCTTGTGAACCTACAACTAATTTATTTTCTTGTGCGCCTTTTATCCATTGGATATTATCCGTCATTTGTTGTTGGATTTCTTCAGGAGATTCTTTTTTTAATTGTTCTAAAACGTTACATGCAATAGCATCAGTTTTTGCTAAATCTTCTGGTTTTCCAGAGGCGCAAACCCAACGGAATGGTCCAAAACCATAATCAAAACACATAGGCCCCATGATGTCTTGTACGTAGCTTGGGTACTTAAATTCTCTTCCTATTGTTGGGTTTTCAGACATAACATCTGCTCCAGCTCTGCTAGCTTCTAGCAAAAATGCATTTCCGTAATCAAAGAAATAAGTTCCTTTTGCAGTGTGCTTGTTTATAGCTTTTGCATGACGACGAAGTGTTTCTTGAACTTTTTCTTTAAATAATTCAGGGTCGTTTGCCATCATTTCATTGGCATCATCAAATGAGATGTCTGCAGGATAATATCCACCTGCCCATGGGTTGTGTAATGATGTTTGATCAGATCCTAAATCAATATGTATATTACTTTCGTCAAACTTTTCCCAAACATCAACGATGTTACCTAAATAAGCAATAGACACTGTTTCTTTATTTGCAGTTGCTTGTTTTACACGAGCAACCAACATGTCTAAATCAGTAATTTTTTCATCTATCCATCCTTGGTTTAAACGAACTTGAGTGATTTTAGGATTTACTTCTGCACATACAGTAACACAACCAGCAATATTACCTGCTTTTGGCTGTGCGCCAGACATACCACCTAAACCTGAAGTTACAAATAAATTCCCTTTAGGTTCTTTTCCTATTTTTCTGAAACCATTTAAAACTGTAATTGTAGTTCCATGAACAATTCCTTGAGGGCCAATGTACATGTAACTTCCTGCGGTCATTTGCCCGTATTGTGTCACGCCTAGGGCATTAAATTTTTCCCAATCATCAGGTTGAGAATAGTTAGGAATCATCATCCCGTTAGTGACTACAACTCTTGGTGCGTCTTTATGTGAAGGGAATAGCCCCATTGGGTGCCCAGAATACATTACTAGTGTTTGCTTATCAGTCATTTCTGATAAATACTGCATTGTTAATAAGTATTGTGCCCAATTAGAAAATACACCACCATTACCACCATAGGTAATTAACTCATGCGGATGTTGTGCTACCGCATAATCTAAGTTGTTTTGAATCATTAACATGATTGCTTTGGCTTGTTTGCACTTTCCTGGGTAGTCTTTTATAGATCTTGCTTTCATCTCATAATCTGGACGAAAACGGTACATGTATATTCTACCATACGTGTTGAGTTCTTCAGAAAACTCTTTAGCTAATACATTATGGTGTTCTGGTTTGAAATAACGCAAGGCATTTTGTAAGGCTAATTTCTTTTCTTCATCAGAAAGAATTTCTTTACGTTTTGGCGCATGATTAATAGTGGTATCGTATTTTTTTGCTGTAGGTAATTCGTTTGGAATACCTTGTTTTATTTGTTTTTTAAAACTTAGTGTTGTTGTAGTTTCCATAGTAATAGATCGGAAGAGCG
>CAJXHW010000380.1 GCA_913054565.1 uncultured Kordia sp.
TTATTTGTATTTATTATTAATAACACCAAAAAAAAAACCTTACATATTGTTTACCAGTGTTTTACAAGGAAATCATTTGACTTTAACAATAAAATAACAATAAAAATATTTTGCACAATGGTAAATAGTTCTACATTTGCCCCTGATTAACTATTAAATTAAACTTAAAATGAAAAAATTATTACTATCTGCTTTAGCTGTTTGTGCATTCACATTCTCTAACGCACAAGAAGAAAAAACTGAAGGAACTGGTGGATTTGCACAAGGAGACATGTTTATTTCTGGATCATTCGGAATTAATTCTTTTAAACAAGACGATTTCAAAAGTTCTGAGTTTTCTATTGCTCCTAGCTTTAACTATTTCGTATCTGACAACATTGCTGTTGGTGCAAAAGTAGGTTTCGCTTCTTCTAAAGACGCTATTATATCTGAATTCCAAGGAATTGATTTAGGAGGTGATTTTGCTGCTAGTTACAATACAATTGAGTTTGGTGCTATGGGTAGATATTACTTTACACCAGCTAACCAATTTTCTTTATTTGGTCAATTAGGTTTAGACTATGGTATTTCTACTATCACTGAATTAGATGGTATGGACATTGATGAAGATAACAAATTTAACTCACTTAACATTGGATTAGGATTAGGTATGAACTACTTCGTATCTTCTAACTTTTCTTTAGAGGCTGGAATTGGTGTTTTAGGATACAACACATCTAAACTTGATGCTGATGGTGCAGAAGCAGCAAACACATTTTCTTTTGGTGCTAACTTAACTGACATTACATTAGGAGTTAACTACAAGTTCTAATTAGAACCCAATACAATATAAAAAGCCAACACAATGTGTTGGCTTTTTTTGTGCCAAATTATCAGCACTACATGACTCATAAGTTTAGCATTTATTATAGTGAGATAACAAATATAATGACGATCTTGTTAGTACCTTTTGTGTACTTCAACTCATTTAGGTTAACACTAAACACCTATGAAACATGATGCTATTGAAGAACAAAACCAATTTGAACAACTTATAAAAGGTCTTATTGATAATAAATACGGTTGTTGTGATAATTTTTTAACCGAAAGTAGCGTTTCAGGCTTACGGACCAATATGGCGTCTTTAAATGCGTTAGGAGAAATGTTACCAGCAGGAATTGGCAATAAATTTGCCCATCAAAAAAACACATCTATTAGAGGTGATACCCTCAATTGGATTGATGAACATAGTATAAATGAACACGAAGCCTATTACTTAAAAAAAATATGGCGCTTTATTAATTACTTAAACACAACTTGTTTTACATCAATTAAAACATTTGAAAGCCATTATGCCAACTACGATATTGGTAGTTTTTATAAAAGACACCTTGATCAATTTAAAACTGAAAAAGGACGTAAATACTCCATCATCTTATACCTAAATCAAGACTGGACTGAAAACGATAAAGGCGCACTATCTCTTTACCCATTAAATGATACTCAAAAAGACATCCTACCATTAGGAGGACGTATGATCTTTTTTAAAAGTGATGATATGGAGCATGAAGTACACCCGTCTTTAACTAGAGATCGGAAAAGTATTGCTGGATGGTTAAAAACCTAATGGTTTAAACAAAAAACCCCTGTTAGAAATTACTAACAGGGGTTTTTTATTACAATAGTTATACCCTAAATAGCACCAGTATAAGTATCATCCCAATTTTTAACCTTTGGTTTATGCAACTTCCCTAAAGACTTTGCTACTAGCATAGACACCGTTGCATCACCAGTAACATTAACTGCTGTTCTACACATATCCAGAGGTCTGTCTACCGCAAAAATTAAAGCCAACCCAATAGGCATTAACTCAGCTGGAAACCCAATAGACTCTAAAACAATAACCAGCATAACCATACCTGCACTTGGTACAGCCGCACTCCCTATTGAAGCTAACAAAGCCGTGAATACAATGACTAATTGATTAGTAAAAGTTAAGCCTTCTGACCAAATTACTTGCATAATAAACACTGCAGCAACACCTTGATATAAACTTGTACCATCCATATTAATAGTAGCACCTACTGGTAATACAAATCCAGATACTTCTTTATCAACTCCCATATGCTCCTCTACACGCTCCATTGTTACTGGCAATGTTGCTGCGCTTGAACTTGTAGAAAACGCTAATAATTGTGCAGGACTTAACTCTTTTAAAAACCATAAAGGAGATTTTTTTGTATATACACTTACCAAAATTAAATAAAACCCAATCATTAACAACAAACCAAGCACTACACACATAGCATACCACAAGAGTTTGATTAATATTTCAGTATCATCAAAAGCAATAATCACATTTGCCAATAAAGCAAATACAGCATAAGGCGCAAACAACATGATTAAATCAACCATTTTCATGACTATTTCATTAAGAGAGTCAAAGAAATCAACCATTGGTTTTGCTTTTTCTTCAGGTATTAGCAACAAACAAATTCCTACAAACAGTGCAAAAAATATGATTTGAAGCATTTTTGCTTCTCCTAATGATATAAAAATATTTTTTGGAAAGATTTCAAC
>CAJXHW010000381.1 GCA_913054565.1 uncultured Kordia sp.
GTTGACTAAGTTGCCTGAATTGTTCGCAATGGTGCGATCGTAAAGCGCTTGATTGCTATCAAGCTGATCTTGATACGCATCGATACCATAAACAATATTGAACTTATTGAAGCTCTTAGCCAGTGCTGTTTTTAATGAAATAACATCGGTAAAATTATGTAATGCATCACTTAATAATGATAAACTTCCTGAAAGGAATCCACCAATAACTTGAGAAACCGTTATAACTATATTTAATATTATTGTTATAACTAGTTTCCTCCCTTTTAAATCATGGTTATGACTGTGAGAATGATGATGTTCCAAACTCTTTATTATGATGGGTTTGCTTTTCCTAAAACTACAAAATCTAACTGACGTTTTACCAAGTCGGCATTTTTAACCATAATCATCACTTCATCTCCTAATTGATAGGTATTTCCAGAATTTTCACCCACTAAGGCATATTGCTTTTCATCAAAGAAATAATAATCATCTTTTATTTCCCTGATACGCACCATTCCTTCGCATTTATTAGCTATTAATTCAACATAAATTCCCCATTCTGTAACACCAGAAATTACACCCACAAATTCTTCATCTTGATGATCTTGCATGAATTTTACTTGCATGTACTTGATAGAATCTCGTTCTGCCTTAGTTGCTAAATTTTCCATATTAGAAGCGTGTTTACATTTGGCTTCAAATTCTTCTACATCAACTGTTTTTCCTCCATCTAAATAATGCTGTAACAAACGGTGCACCATAACATCAGGGTAACGACGAATTGGTGATGTAAAGTGTGAATAATGTTCAAAAGCTAAACCATAATGGCCAATGTTAGCTGTAGAATATTCAGCCTTACTCATGGTTCTAATAGCTAAAGTATCTACTAAATTTTGCTCCCCTTTTCCTTTCACATCTTCTAATAATTTATTTAAAGAATTAGAGGTTGTTTTAGCATTTTCTAAGTTTAACTTATAACCAAATTTAGAAATGATATTCTGTAAGTTTCCTAACTTTTCAGAATCTGGTTCATCATGTATTCTATATACAAATGTTTTCTTTTGTTTACCAATAAACGCAGCTACTTTTCGGTTGGCTAATAGCATAAATTCTTCAATTAATTTATTAGCGTCTTTAGCTGTTTTAAAGAATACTCCTGTAGGATTTGCATCTTCATCTAAATTGAATTTAACTTCAATTTTATCAAATGATATAGCACCTTCATCCATACGATCTTTACGCATTTTTTTAGCTAATTCATCAAGTTTTAAAATAGCATCTGTAATGTGTTGTTCTACTTTATAGGTTTTTCCAGTAAGTGACACATCAGCTGGAACACTACTTTCACCAGATTCAATTATAGCTTGAGCTTCTTCATAAGCAAAACGTCTGTCAGAATACGTCACCGTTCTTCCAAACCATTCGTTTACAACTTCTGTTTTATTATTGATTTCAAATACTGCAGAAAATGTATATTTTTCTTCATTTGGACGTAAAGAACATGCACCATTACTTAATATTTCTGGTAACATTGGTACCACACGATCTACTAAGTAAACCGATGTTGCACGTTCGTAAGCTTCATCATCTAAAACAGTGCCTTCTTTTACGTAATGTGACACATCTGCAATATGAATTCCTACTTCATAATTACCATTTTCTAAAGGTAGAAATGATAAAGCATCATCAAAATCTTTAGCATCCTTAGGATCGATAGTAAAGGTAGGCGTTTTACGCATATCTCTGCGTTTTGCAATTTCTTCGGCTTTAATTTCAAGATCTATATTATTGGCGTAATCTTCTACGTTTTTAGGAAATTCATATGGTAAACCATACTCCGCTAAAATAGAATGTATTTCTGTATTATGTTCCCCAGGTTTTCCTAAAACTTGTATAATTTCTCCAAATGGAGATTTTGCTTTTTCTGGCCAATCATGAATTTCTGCTAAAACTTTGTCACCATCTTTAGCTCCCATAGTATTCCCTTTAGGAATAAAAATATCAACATACATTTTAGAGTTAGAACACTCTACAAAACCAAAATCCTTTTGTAAACGTAAGACACCTACAAACTCAGCTTTTGCACGTTTTGATATGTATGTAATTTCACCTTCTAACTTGTTATTTTTTTTACGTCTGTAAACGTAAACCTCAACTTCATCACCATGCAATGCTTTGTTTATGTTCTTAGCATGTACAAATATATCGTTATCTAAATCGTCACATACTACATAACCATTTCCTCTAGCAGCCATATCAAGTATTCCTACATGATAAGCACTTCCATCTTTACTTTCTTTGAGTTGGAATTTACCTCTCTCTACTTCATCTATTTTTCCTTTCACTTGTAATTGTCGTAATTTTTTTATGATTTGATTTCTACTATTCGCATCATCTACACCTAATTTAGAGGCTAGTTGTTTATAGTTGAAACTTTTTTTGTGCTGCTTTTTAAATACCTTTAATAATTTTTCTGTAAGATTTGGTATTTTATTATGACTGCTTTTTTTTCTTGGCATTGTATTATATTTATTAGTTACCAATTTACAACAAACGAATTCATATAAAATTA
>CAJXHW010000382.1 GCA_913054565.1 uncultured Kordia sp.
AATCAATCATTCTTCTATGCGTATAGCTTTTCCTTCATTTATATATGGTTTAGCATTGCTAGATGTTACATATGATACTAAAAAGAAAAAGATACCAAAGCATAGGCAACAACCAAAATTAGCGAGTTAATGATTTTATATATCGGTAATAATCTATCACTTCCTAATAGCAATGTAACAACCTTACAATTGTTAACTAAATTATTAAAACAAGATGGGTATAAAGTGGTGTGTACATCATCAAAAACCAATCAAGTTTTACGATTGATTGATATGCTTTTTAGTGTAGTTAAATACCGAAATACAATTAATTACATATTAATAGATACGTATAGTACTAGGAATTTCTATTATGCTTTTTTATCAAGTCAATTAGCACGATTGTTAAACTTGAAATACATACCTATTCTACATGGAGGGAGTTTACCTAATAGGTTAACATCATCTCCTAAAATGTCACAAATGTTATTTGGTAATTCCTTTAGTAACATTGCACCGTCAAACTACTTGAAGAGTGAATTTAAAAAGCACGGATATGATTCAGATTATATTCCAAATATATTAGAGCTTGCAACTTATAATTTTAAAAGAAGAACAAATTTTCATCCAAAATTATTATATGTTAGAGCGCTACATAAGCTATACAATCCGAAAATGGCTATATATGTTCTAGCAGAATTAAAAAAAGAATACCCCAACGCAGAATTATGTATTGTAGGCCCCGATAAGGATGGTTCGTTAAACGAATGTAAAGAGTTAGCAATGCATTTAAAAGTGTCTGATTCTGTTATTTTTAAAGGGTTATTGCTTAAGAAGCAGTGGCACAAATTATCAGAAAACTATGACATATTTATTAATACAACTACTGTAGATAATACTCCGATAAGTGTAATGGAAGCTATGGCTTTAGGTTTACCTGTAGTATCTACTAATGTAGGAGGGATATCTTATTTAATTAAAGATGGGGAGTCAGGGGTTTTAGTAAAACCAAATGATGTATCTGAAATGGTCTTGGCAATTAAGAATGTGATATCTAATTCATTGCATTACAGTGGTGTAGCTTTTTCTGCAAGAAAAGAAGTAGAACGGTTTGATTGGAAAGTTGTTAAGGAACTCTGGAACAGGTTACTAAAATAAGGGCTATTTCTTTTAGAAATATTATATTAGCTCAAAAATAACAAGGAATATACATAATGTCTGCCAAAACTAATATTCATTTTGAGTTATCAGAAAGGAAACTTTTGTTACGTATTTTAGACGTAATATTAGTCTTGTTTGGGTTACATTTTGTAGGAACAATATTTGATTTTGACTACTTTACAATCAGTAAAGAAAAATGGATATGGTCTATAATATTAGGATTTTATATACTCTTTTTTGGAACCATTTTTGAAATATATAATTTAAAAAAGGCAAGTAATTTTTTTAGCATCCTTAAAGGAATAGTGCTAACCTCATCAATAACTATTTTAGTTTATTTACTTACCCCATATTTTACCCCATCATTACCAGCAAGTAGAATTCAAATACTGTTTTTCTATTTATCCATGATGTGTTCAATGACCTTAGGAAGGTTGGCTTATATCTATTTTATTAACTCACCTAGATTTGTTAAAAATGTCATTTTAATAGCAGATGGTGATCGTGTAGAAGAAATAGAACAGAACTTATCTGCTGCAGATGTTAATTATAACATTAAATATGTTATTGATACAACTCAAAAAGGCAAAGGAATTCATGGTGAAAAAGAAGTTAATTCATCTAAATTGAAAGAAATAGTTAGTAAAGGAACTTATGAAATTGTAGTAACCAATAGCTCAAGTTTTTCATCAATAGAATTGTATAATGATTTGTTAGATGTTTTTAATCAAGGGCACATCATTAAAGAGTATTCTCAAGTATACGAAAACCTTTCAGGAAGAGTTTATGTAAACTTTAAAAATAATCAGTTATATAAACAATTTCCATTTAGTGAGCATAATGTAAAACCAGTATATAGATTAGTTCATCGTTTTTTTGATGTTGTAATAAGTTTAGTAGGACTATTGGCGCTTTTTGTGCTTGTTCCCTTTTTACTAGTTATTAACTTACTAGCTAACAAAGGTCCCCTGTTATATACACAGGAACGAGTAGGTAAAAAAGGAAAACCGTTTAAAATATTTAAATTACGAAGTATGGTTGTAAATGCTGAAAAAGATGGAGCAGTTTGGGCAAAGAAAAACGATATGAGAATTACAGCTTTTGGTAAATTTTTGCGTAAAACACGTTTAGATGAATTCCCACAGTTTTTGAATATCTTAAAAGGAGAAATGAGTGTTATTGGCCCAAGACCAGAACGCCCAATTTTTGTTGCTGAACTATCAAAAAAAATCCCTTTTTATCCTACAAGGCACATTATTAAACCTGGATTAACTGGTTGGGCTCAAGTAAACACAAGCTATGGAGCTTCAGTTGAAGATAGTTTAAAAAAACTACAATATGATTTATACTATATAAAACACAGAAATGTTTTTTTAGATTTAAACTTAGCTATAAAAACATTAAGTACAATA
>CAJXHW010000383.1 GCA_913054565.1 uncultured Kordia sp.
TAAAATGTATAGTAAGTTTTTCATTATAAATACTTTAAATTCAGGTAAATTATTGTTTAGTACAAATATGCAACTCTTTAAGTTTTGTAACAATTAATTTAAGGAGAAACAGCAACTATTTCCATTAAAATGGTACATGCAATTGCCGCAATTGTACCTATAGCGTATCCTAAAACAGCTAATAAAACTCCTACTGTAGCTAATGATGGGTGAAAAGCAGATGCTACAATCGGTGCAGATGCAGCGCCACCAACGTTTGCTTGACTTCCAACGGCTAAGAAGAAATACGGTGCTTTAATTAACTTGGCAATTAAAATTAAAAGTACTGCATGAATTGTCATCCAAATAAGTCCAACAGCAATTAAACCTGTATTGTCCATAATCATGGTTAAGTCCATTTTCATTCCTATGGATGCAACAAGAATATATATAAATACACTACCAAATTTACTTGCTCCAGCACCTTCTTAATTCTTTGCTTTTGTAAAGGATAATAACACAGCTATAATTGTAGAAATAGAAATCATCCAGAAGAAGCTTGATCCTAAAAAGGTAAAAATATTTCTTGTAGTTGGTGATGCGATACTTGCAACAAAATCACTGAAGAAAAGACTTAAGTACCCTGATCCGAAATGTGCAAAACTTACAGTTCCAAATGCAATTGCTGCCATTATCATCATATCAGTTACAGAAGGATTTCGCTTAACACTTTCTGTAAATGTTGACATTTTTTCCTTTAATTCCTCTATAGATGATGTATCAGCATTTAGCCATTGATCTATTTTTTTAGATTTCCCTATCCCAATTAATAAAATTGCCATCCATAGGTTTGCAACAACAATATCAACAAATACCATTCCGCCATATAGTTTTTGGTTATACCCATAAATTTCTAGCATTGCTGTTTGGTTTGCACCTCCACCAATCCAACTTCCTGCTAGGGTAGAAAGACCTCTCCAAACGGCATCAGGTCCTGCGCCACCAACAGTTTCTGGCGAAATCATAGAAATAATTAAGATGGCTATTGGGCCACCAATTACAATACCAACAGTTCCTGTGAAAAACATTACTAATGCACGCCAACCTAAATTAAAGACAGCTTTTAAATCGATACTTAAAGTCATTAAAACTAAAGCTGCTGGTAGTAAAAACCGACTAGACACGTAATATAAATTAGAATGATGTTCTGTTATTTTTCCAGCTGCATCAGTAGTTGTCCACTCTGGTGCAATTATCCCCAATGTAGTAAATAATGCAGGAATCATATAAGCCATAAATAAGCCAGGTACTATTTTGTAAAACTTTTTCCAGAATCCAGATCCCTTCGATTCGGTGTAAAAAATGAATCCTAATGAGAGCATTAATACTCCAAATACAATAGTGTCATTTGTGAAAAGTGGTGTGTTTTCCATTTAAGTTGTTGTTTTAGTCGGTTGCAAAATACGAAAATAAAAAGCAGCTCAAAGAGCTGCTTGATAAATATCTTGTGTGTATTACTTATTTTATAAATGTACAAATTACTTTAGCAAGTTCAGGTGTGTTTTTTAACTGTGGCATATTATAAGTTTTCGCATTTTCTTGCTGATCTTTGCTTTCTACTGTTTTTAACACATGATTCATATGTGGAATAATAACTATTTCAGAATTGGGTTTTCCTTTTTTAAGTAGTTCTGCATCTTTTGGACTAACTTGAATGTCATTATCCCCATTAATCAGGAGTGTTGGTATGCTTAATTTTTTTAATTCTTCTGAAGGAGAATACTTCATCCAGCTTCTAATGAAGGGCTGAACATCTAAGTTAAAAATATTGGCTAAGCCTGGGTTAAAGTTTTTATCTGTTTCTCCAGATTTAAGAACTTCAAAAGTTTTTTTTGCGCTTTCTACCAAGTCATTTGCCCCCATCATTGCTATTTGTTCTAAAATAACCTGATCTATTGATTTTCCTGGACCTGAAATTGAAATGAATCCATTAACATTTTCTGTTGCTGCTAACATACCAACTAAAGAACCTTGACTATGACCAATAATATAAATGTTAGTATAGTGTTTAGTGTCTTTCAAATAGTTCACAACCTTTATGGCGTCAGAAACAAAATCATCAAAGGTTACTTGTTTTATTTGTTTTTCACTTGCTCCTTTTTTTAGCATGGTTAAGGCGCGCTTGTCATATCTGAATGTTGCTATTCCTTCACTTGTTAAATCTTCAGCTAAATATTTTAAAGCGTTATTTTTCATGAAATTCTGATTACCATCTCTGTCGTTTGGGCCTGAACCAGGAATGATAATAGCTACTGTTGAGGTTTTACTATTTGGTATCAGTAAGGTTCCTTCAATATAATTGCTAATTGTAATGTCTTGACCAATAAAATTTTGACCAAAAGAGATTGCACTGAAAAATAATCCAATAAGTAGTATAAGTTTTTTCATAAGTTTTTTTAATAGAGACTCAAATTAAATGCCAATTTTAAAGTTAGTTATTTTTGGTATGATCTTGAATTCGATTTAATAAGTAAATATGGCATGCCAATTAGTAAAGCAGTATAAAAAGA
>CAJXHW010000384.1 GCA_913054565.1 uncultured Kordia sp.
TCAAGTACCCAAATACAAGAGCTGCAATGAATATGAGGAATATATAAGGTTGTTATTTGGATTGATTCATCGTCAAAATCGACTAAACTAGAAACAATTGATTCATTAGACAAGTAGTCATAAGTATTGTTTAATACCTCTGGAGATTTGCCAGGTGTATGCTCTAAATCGTAATATTTTGTTAGCTCACTCTGATTTAATATTTCGTAAACTGTTTTACAACCGTTACAACAAAACAATTTTTCATCAAAATGAATATACACTGAATTTGTGTCTCCACAATGAAAACATAGCTGTTCATTCATATCTTATTTTTACCGATTACAAATTTCAATAGATACTTGTATTAATACAATGATATTTATCATGTTTGTATACCTTTGTAGTTCATTATTCCTTTTTATTATGAGTAAGTGTCATCAATGCATTATAAAACAATTTAATAGTTTTAAATCTTTATCAACTAAAGAGCTGTCTTGTATTTCTGATTCAAAAACTGAAATGAGTTTCAAAAAAGGACAAGTTGTTTTTACTGAAGGCTCAAGCATTAACGGTGTTTTTTGTGTTAAATCTGGAAAGTGCAAATTATCAAAATTAAATAGCAATGGCAAAGAACAAATCGTACGTTTTGTAAAAGGTGGCGATGTTTTAGGTTACCGTTCAGTTATTGTTAATGAACCAGTAACTTTAACAGTTACAGCCTTAGAAGATATGAAGGCTTGTTTTATACCTAAAGTAGAAATTTTTGAAGCCATAGAAAAGAATCCGAAATTTATTATGGATATGATGAAAACAGCATGTTCAGATTTGAAAGATGCGAATATGACCTTATCAAAAATGGCACAAAAAAATGTTAGAGAACGTTTAGCTGATACCTTATTATTTTTACAGGATTCTTTTGATTTAACTGAAGATGGCTATATTAACATACAATTAAGTAGAGAAGAAATTTCAAGTATTATTGGTACTGCCACAGAGTCTGCAATTCGTTTATTATCTGAATTTAAAAAAGATAAACTCATCAACCTGAAAGGGAAAAATATTCAAATATTAAATGCTCAAAAATTAAGAAACATTTCTGAAGGGTTTTAATACATAATCTCAATAATAATTAAAAAGACTTAGAGGCTATCTAAGTCTTTTTAATTACATAAATTAATCTTCTTCAAACCCTAAAGATTCATCACTTACATCAATTTCATAGTCTTCTTCCTCATCAATAAAATCTTGCAAAGCTTTATCTAATTTCACACCTACTTTTACCAAATAAATAGTATCATCAGTACGCACCTCAACAGCTTCTACCGTTTCAATTTTGCTGTTTTTAAAGGTAATCACATCAGTAGAATCAATGCCAGATGGGTATTCTTCAGCTAATAGGTTCAAGATGTTTGATGTTAACTTTTTATAGTCTACTATTACTCGTTTCATAACATTACATTTTTAATAAGTATGCAAAAATTAATGGTGCTACAATTGTAGCATCCGATTCTATTATATATTTTGGGGTATCAATATTTAATTTTCCCCAAGTAATTTTTTCATTTGGTACTGCTCCAGAATAGGATCCATAACTTGTGGTAGAATCGGATATTTGACAAAAATAACTCCAAAACGGAGTATCAGTTCGCTCCATATCTTGATACAGCATTGGCACAACACAAATAGGAAAATCTCCTGCTATTCCTCCTCCTATTTGAAAAAAACCTATACCGTTATCTGAGTTTTCAGTATACCAATCTGCTAAAAAGGTCATGTACTCAATTCCTGATTTCATTGTTTGTGCCTTTAACTCGCCTTTTAAAACGTAAGATGCAAAAATGTTACCCATGGTAGAATCTTCCCAACCTGGACATATAATTGGCAAGTTTTTTTCAGCTGCAGCATACATCCAAGAATCCTTAATATCTATTTCATAATATTGTTCTAATACTCCTGAGAGCAATAATTTATACATATATTCATGAGGTAAATAGCGTTCACCTTTTGCTTCTGCATCCTTCCATATTTTAACAATATGATCCTGAATTCTTCTAAATGCTTCTTCTTCAGGAATACAAGTATCAGTGACACGGTTTAACCCTTTTTCTAATAACCCCCACTCATCTTCAGGAGTTAAATCTCTATAATTTGGCACACGTTTATAATGTGAATGTGCTACCAAATTCATAATATCCTCTTCCAAGTTAGCTCCTGTACATGAGATAATATGAACTTTGTTTTGACGAATCAGTTCTGCAAAAATTTTACCAATTTCTGCTGTACTCATTGCTCCTGCTAATGACACTAACATTTTTGAGCCATTATTTAATTGTGCTTCATACCCTTTTGCTGCATCAACTACCGTTGCTGAATTAAAGTGTAAAAAGTATTTTTCTATAAAATTTGTAATTGGTGTGTTCATTTTTTTTAAATTATTTTTTCTACTATAACTTGTACTACTTCAAATAGGATTAATATGATGATAATCCACTCTAACATACTACTATATTTATGTTGTAAAATATCCTTAAATAGGTCTAAATTTTCTTTAATAACATTTAAATT
>CAJXHW010000385.1 GCA_913054565.1 uncultured Kordia sp.
ATACCATAGGCGTATTGGAAAAACCAAAAAGAATCAAAAGTTCCTGTTTTATCTTTATTAAAATGATATGCCGAAATACTATTGGGCCTAAAAAATGTATTCAAATATTGATATTCAACTTTATACTTAACGTTATTCCAAGATTGCTCAAAATAAAGCACATTATTTTCAAATGTTATTACTATTCTCAGGTCTTGGCCAAATTCTAGGCCCTTTACATGTTGATATACTCCAGTTATTTTCTTGATGATTTCTTCGTCATAATTAGACTTTTCTCTATCATTCTTTTTAATAACGTTTCTTTTTTTTAAGTCATATTCATAACCATTCGATAATACGTAAAACTGTTTTTCATTTTCCTTGAGTTTGTATATCGTATCTCTTTCTTCAGACCACCTTGTATTATCATAAATACTCACGTAGCTTTTACCTATAACTCGAAATTTATTTTTATGAAGTATAATTCCTGTACTCTCATCAATCCCAATACCCAAAATATCCGGCTTTTCATTTTTCAATTCAAACATATCAAATTGTCTGTTTCTGGCTATATGATGTTGATCTATTGCAAAATTGCTTATAAAACCAAATCCATTTTGGTAATCACCAAGCATTATAGTATGAGTTTTAGAGTCACCACGAACAAGAATATCTCCCATTATAGATGCTCCAGCTGAAGTGCCTGCAACAACTTTTCCTTGATTCAGAAGGGATTCAATAGAACTTAGAATTTTTGTTTCATTATAAGCTTTTGCTAAACGCCATTGCCTGCCACCTGTAATCCAAACACCATCGGCAGTTAAAAGTTTGTTATTCAAGGAATCACTATTTGCGACTTTTATTTCTCTTGTATGGACAATATTAATGTTTTTAAAGCCAAAATCTTTAAAAGGTTTTTTTAAGAAGTTAATATCACTTTCAGAATCGATATATTTATCTTCCATTGCGGTAGGAATTATAACAATATTACTTTCAATTCCACCAGCCAACCCAGCAAATTTAGATAGAAAAAAGTCATTAGTACAGTTACCACCCATAATTAATAACGTGCCTTTTGTTGTCATCATACTCCTTTTTTGGGAAAACAAAAGAAAAGGTATTAAGAAAAGAATTATGATAAGTGAATAGCTTTTTTTCTGCATTTTCGTTTTAATTATTGCTAACGGGTTTGTGCATGATTTGTGGCGTGTTTAAGCACCTAATTTAGCAAATATAAACCGAATAGAAAATCCGTAAGGTTTTCGTAAGTAAGCGAGAACAAGCAATTACTTATAGCTATTGTTGGCAGTAGTTTTTAATATTCAGTGATTTTATCAACTGTAAGTTTTCTCATGGTCTCTCCTTCAACTAGTTTATATGAAATTTGTCTAGTTCCTCCAGTTGGTTCGGCGTTAGCATCACTTTTTTTATAGATTGGAAAGCGCTGACCTAAAGTATTTTCAACGAGTGAAAATTCATCGTGACCCATGTACCCCTGATTTATCTTGTTGTTTTCTGCTGTGGGTTGAAAATAAACCTGACTCATTGATTTCTTATTGTTTACCGAAAAGGCGTATACATTACCATAACTACCACTGCCAATTGACTGGGTATAGATAAAAAGTTCAGGCGAACCATCAGAATTAATATCTTCAACTTCAGCATTGATTACTTCTTCGCCCTCAATGCTGAATGTTTCGTTGTATTCACGTTCAGCTAAGCCAAATGTGAAAACCGTTAAGGTGTTCTTGCCATCTTTTTTTATTGAAAAGATATTGAATCCGACGTCTTGTAGATTTAATACTTTACTGAACTTAGTTTTGTCAATTTGTTTTTGATCTATCGGTTCATCTATTTTCAAGTAAGTTCCACCAATACTTGCACCACCAGAGCAATAAAAAAAGAGTAAGCCTTCGTCTTCTTCTTTTTGGGCAGTTATACTGATTTGATCATTAGTGAAATCAAAAAGAATAGATTTCCCATCAATTTGAGTTTGGTACATTTTATCACCTACTTTTTTAGCAACTGCATTAAATGTACAAGTAGGTTTTTTCTTGTCTGCTCTTGAACGGATAGAGATATTTAGGTTATTACTTTCTGTTTCAGTAACCAATACGGCGACCCAATCATAGCCTTTGTTTCTTTCCGAATAGTTTTCAGAAACGTAGCTGCCTGATACATTAAACTCTTCGGTAGCCTCTGGTGTTGAAACTTTTTCAGTCTTTTTTGTTTCATCTTTACAGCCGATAGCTAAAAAAAGAACAATTACGAGTAGATAAGATGTTTTAAATATATTTTTCATTTTTAGATGTAATTTAATTACCGCCAACAACGGTTATGAGTAGTTGCGTGGTTTAGCGCTAAACTTTGCAAGTATACACCAAACTAAAAATCCGCGAGGATTTTCAGAAGTAGGTTGGAACAAGCAATTACTTATAGCCATTGTTGTGCTTAGTTTTTTATTCATTTTCTAAGAATGCTACGACTTCGGAATAATAATCTTCGCCATACTGTTTATAATAATCTCCATTTGGTTTAATTATTAAAAACCCAGCACAATTTTGATG
>CAJXHW010000386.1 GCA_913054565.1 uncultured Kordia sp.
ATACTGGCACTTTGTAGATTTAGTTTGGGTATTTGTATTTACATTCTTCTACTTAGTATAATAATTAAAATTAATTAACGACAAAATATATAACAATGGGACACGAAGTTAAACCTATTTTTGGAGGATTAATTAAACCAAAAACAAATACTGGAAGAATATGGATGGTGTTTTGGTTATTATCTTTAGTAACAATTATTGAAGTTATTTTAGGTATTATTAAGCCGGAAGCATTAGTTCATAACAGATTTGTTGGAATGAAATTGTTGAACTGGATATTTATAATTTTAACAATTTATAAAGCATATTATATTACATGGGCGTTTATGCACATGGATGGTGAGAAAAAATGGTTTAGAAGAGCTGTAGTTTGGACTGGAGTATTTCTAATTTTATATCTAGCTTTTATTGTATTGGTAGAAGGTGGTTATATATATGATATTATGACATCATCATTTATTACAAAAGACTTTTAATATCATTATAAGATATTTAACACTAAAAAAGACGGTTTTTATAACCGTCTTTTTTATTTTTGTACCCTATAAAAATCAATATTTTGAATAAGAAAAATATAGTTTTAGCTCTGTTGTTTATTTGTCCAATTATCATTTATTTGTTTTTTGCAACAGGAGTGTATAATTTTTCTACACTACCTATAGTGTCTCATAATGTATCAGGTGTATCTGCGTTTAATAACTTAAAAGGAGAGCCAGTTTATCTAAAAGATAAATTAACCGTATTGGGGTTTTTAGGGAGTGATTTGACCGATAGGAAAATAAATGTTTACAATTTGCATGAAGAAATATACAAAGGAATTCATAGTTCTGATGAAGATTTTCAAATGCTAATGCTGCTTCCTCATGGAACAGAACAACAGGTGAAACAAGTAATTATTGAGTTGTCTCGATATGCTGAAATTGACAAATGGGAATTTGCATTTGGAACACCTAAGGATATTCAAACCGTATTTAAATCATTAAATACGACATTACCTTTAGATGAAAACTTCGGAACGGATTATGTATTCATAATAGATAAAGAGCAGAACATGCGCTGTGCTGATGATAAAGATTTTAATAAGATTCACGGGTATGATGCAACATCTGTTTCAGTATTGCATAAAAAAATGGATAATGATGTTACCGTATTGTTGTTTGAATACAATGCGGCGTTAAAGAGTAATTATAAAATTAATAGAAGAAATTCATTTTTAAAGATAAATCAAACACAAACTGAAGATGAAAAATAAGTCATACATCGGTATTACATTTATTATTTTGATTTTTGGGATTTTTGCTATTCCAAAAATCGTTGATAGAATATCTAATAACACAATTATTGACAGTAACAGATTGAATACTGTAAAGCGTGGAGTAACTGTAACTGAAGGTGATTCTGAGTTAACTAAGTTTGGAAAAGTGCCTAGTTTTAAGTTTGTTAATCAAGATAGTATACAGGTGGATAATTCTTTTTTTGACAATAAAGTTTATGTTGTAGAGTTCTTCTTTACAACTTGTCCAACTATTTGTCCAATTATGACACAGAGCATGTTGCAAATAGAGTCTGCTTTTGGTGATTTGGAAAATTTTGCAATAGCATCTTTTACAATTAATCCTACGCATGATACCCCATCTGTTTTAAAAGATTATATGTTAGATCATGGTATTACGTCAAAAAACTGGCAAATGCTAACAGGAGATCAAGATGCAATTATAAGTTTAGCTAATAAAGGGTTTGATTTGTATGCTGCTGCAAAAGAGAAAGCACCGGGAGGATTTGAGCATTCTGGAATGTTTGCTCTGATAGATAAAAATGGTGTGATTCGTTCACGAAAAGATGAGTTTGGAAATCCTATTTTATATTATAGGGGAATTACCGAAACAAGTAAGGATGAAACTGGTGAGGTAATTGACACATCATTACATCAAATAACAGAATTGAAACAAGATATTCTTAAATTATTAAAAGAAGATTAAAGCCCAAATAAAATGGAAAGTCAAACTAATTTAGAGCAAAAATATAATAAGTGGATTTGGGTGTTGTCAATAGTTATTCCGTTGGCGGTTGCAGCTCTATTTGGTGTTAATTTAAAGCGTTTAGGTTTTGATGTGGAACCGTTAACGTTTTTACCGCCTATTTATGCTACTATTAATGGGGGTACAGCTCTTGTTTTAGTGTTGGCGGTGCTAATGATAAAAAAGGGGAATAGGGTTGTTCATGAGCGTTTAATGAAACTGGCAATATTTTTATCTTGCTGCTTTCTGGTGTTGTATATAGGATATCATATGACGTCTGAGTCTACTACATATGGTGGTCAAGGAGCTATAATGTATATCTACTATTTTATTTTAATATCTCACATTGTGCTATCGGTAGCAGTTATTCCGTTAGTGTTAATTACGTATGTAAAAGCATTGTCTAAACGTTTTGATAAACATAAAAAAATTGCAAAAATCACATCTCCTCTTTGGCTTTATGTTGCTATAACTGGCGTAATTGTTTATTTATTGATTTCTCCTTATTATGTATAAAAAGCAG
>CAJXHW010000387.1 GCA_913054565.1 uncultured Kordia sp.
TACGTACGGTGACTGGAGTTCAGACGTGTGCTCTTCCGATCTTTAGAAAAATTATTTGACGAGGCAGAAGATTTTCTCCCTTTATTAGGAACTGATTATGTGGAACTATATGTTGGTAATGCAAAACAATCAGCACATTTTTATAAAACAGCATTTGGATTTCAATCACATGCTTTTGCAGGGTTAGAAACAGGAATGAAAGATCGTGTTTCATATGTGTTAAAACAAGATAAGATCAAGTTGGTGTTAACAACACCATTGGATGAAGGAGGTTTAATAAATGAGCATATTAACAAGCACGGTGATGGTGTAAAAGTGATGGCTTTATGGGTAGAAGACGCAAAGTCTGCTTGGGAAGAAACAACAAAACGTGGGGCGAAATCCTTCATGGAGCCAACAGTTGAAAAAGACGAATTTGGTGAAGTGGTAAGAGCCGGTATACATACCTATGGTGAAACCGTTCACATTTTTGTGGAGCGTAAAAATTATAAAGGAACGTTTTTGCCAGGATATAAAAAATGGGAGTCACATTACAACCCTGAGCCAGTTGGTTTAAAATTTGTTGACCATATGGTAGGTAATGTAGGTTGGGGAGAAATGAAGGATTGGTGTGAGTTTTACGCTAAAGTAATGGGGTTTGCACAAATCATTTCATTTACTGATGACGATATCTCTACAGATTATACAGCCTTAATGAGTAAGGTAATGAGTAATGGAAACGGACGAATTAAATTTCCGATTAATGAACCTGCCGAAGGAAAAAAGAAATCTCAAATAGAGGAATATCTTGATTTTTATAAAGGGCCAGGAGTACAGCACATAGCAGTTGCTACAGATGATATTGTGAAAACAGTATCTGCAATGCGTGATAGAGGTGTTGAGTTTTTATATGTTCCTGAAACTTATTATGACGATTTATTAGAACGAGTTGGTAAAATTGATGAAGATGTTGAAGTGCTTAAAAAACACGGAATCTTGATTGATAGAGATGACGAAGGGTATTTATTACAGTTGTTTACAAAACCTGTAGTAGATAGGCCAACAATGTTTTTTGAAATTATTCAGCGTAAAGGAGCTCAGTCATTCGGAGTTGGTAATTTCAAAGCTTTATTTGAAGCAATTGAAAGAGAACAGGAAAATAGAGGAACCCTATAAACCACTCAAAAATGAGACTGTTAATTGTCCAAAAACTAATTATAACAGGCTATATAAACATTAAATGTCCATTCTCATAACTCTTCATTTATACTAAATGAAGAGTTATTAAAAAAGAATGAATAGGATATTTTATACAACATGAACAGAGAAGAATTATTAGCGGCCATAGATGAAAAATATGCAGCAATTGGCCAAGATGCAAATGTACACTTATCAGGGTTATTGCATGCTGAGCCAATGAAATACTGGGATTTTATTCAGTTAGATGCTTTATTAGGGCTACAAACACAACGCACAACATTACCAGATGAAATGGTGTTTTTAATGTACCATCAAATCAATGAATTATTATTTAAGATGATTCTTTGGGAAATGGGGCAAGTGTCACATACAGAAGATATAAAACCAGAAAAATTTGTAATGCATTTATCGCGTATTAGCAGATATTTTGATATGCTTTCAAGTTCATTTACAGTTATGGGTGATGGTATGGAGTATGAGCAATACATGAAGTTTAGAGATACACTAACCCCTGCAAGTGGATTTCAATCTGCACAATACCGTAAAATTGAAATTGCTTCAACTGAATTGATTAACTTAATTGACTACAGGTTTAGAAAAACAATTGATAGAAATACACCATATGAACATGCCTTTGAACACATGTATTGGCAAGTTGCAGGTAAAAATTATGAAACAGGAGAAAAAAGTAAACTACTAACTAATTTTGAGGATAAATATAAGGTTGAGTTAATTGAGTTTATGAAAGAGTACAACTTGGTAAATTTATGGACTAAGTTTAAATCGTTACCAAAAAATTATCAGGAAGATAAGGATTTGATAAACGCCATGAGACATTATGATCATACAATTAACATCACCTGGGTTATTAACCATTTAAATGCAGCTAAGAAGTATTTAGGAGATGCCGCAGCAACTGGAGGTAGTGATTGGCAAAAGTATATGCACCCAAGATATCAACGTAGAATCTTCTTTCCAGAGCTATGGAGTACTGAGGAACTTGAAAACTGGGGAGTAAGTAATTTAGATGGTTGCGATAAAATTTAAATAGTTGCTTAAAAATTAACATATTAACATTAAAAGTTAAAATACACAGTATTATTACTAAATATATGTTAAAAATTAATTTTTTTATGCGAATATCGTAAAAAAGGAAGTACTTTTGCGCGCTCAAACGGGGTGGTTCCTGTTTGAAACTTTAAATTTCATAATTTATAGTTTTGGTTGGTTAATAGAATAAAACGTTATCAGTTATTGGTAACGTTTTTTCTTTTTAATATTTTTGGAATAGTAATTGCAAACTCATTAGATATAAACAACGTCTATAAAGATCGGAAGAGCGTCGTGTAGGGAAAGAG
>CAJXHW010000388.1 GCA_913054565.1 uncultured Kordia sp.
ATACATAAAGAATTCATATGAACATAATGAAGTAAGTCTCTGAATATTTTAAATTTAGTTTATTAAGAAAAAACAATAAAAAGATAGAAGCATATATAAAATATACTCCTATCTCTCTTCAACTAACTCAAAATTTATAATTATATAGTAGGATATAATTCAAGACTAACAATTAAAAAGTGTGTTTCCACAACCTCTTGGCGTACAACTCAGGGCTGCGTCTGTTAAACATGTTTCATTTGTTGCGCCACAATTGCTTGTGCCGCAATTATTTGTTACACAACCCAATGTAGGTGGCACACAATCTCCTGTGTTTCCTGTTCCTCCTTTTACTATTTTAGCATCTAAGGATGCAACTCTTTTCTTTTTCAAATACAACTTAGTACTCAATTCCTTCTTTTTCATAATGGTTTATTTTGATTTTATAATTTTACAGGTTCACATGTACATGTTTCAATTGGACATGTACTCTGTTTTCCTAATGAATTATCAACTGTTGTTGGATCTTCATCAGAAACTCGTATTCACCTTCTTACTGCTCTGGCATAAAAAGAAGCAACATTACGCTTTCCTAAACTTAATTTTACATGTAAGTTCTTTTGCTTCATAGTAGCTGTTTTTAAAGTTTACAAGTATGCATCGTATTTCCACAACCCTCAGGTGTACAACTTATAATTGGATCCGTATAACAAGCATCTTCACGTATTGTGATACAATGCATAGGACAGGTTTCTTTATCTGAGCAAATATCTGAAGGTTGACACACATCCGGCTCTATTGTAATCGGTGGGCTATACATTCCTCCTTTTATTATTTTAGTGTCAAAAGAAGCAATTTTACGCTTTCTTAAACACAGTTTCATATTCAAATTCTTTTTCTTCATGGTAATTATTTAAAAATTAATTATTCAAATTGAATCTTAGCAATACGCACCATTTTCAAGAAAAATTACCTAAACTCGTACAGGCTTACAATTATCAAATTTAGGATCTGTACATGAACATGTTTCAATTGGACACAAACTGTTATGGGTTAATGGGTCGTCTGCATTAGCATTAACTGCTCCTCCTATGAGTTTATTAGCATCTAAAGCAGCGACTATTTTTTTTCTCAATGCCAACTTTATAGTTAAGTTTCTTTTTTTCATGATTCCTAATTTAAGTTAAATACACATAAATTTACTAACAATCAAATACTTACCAATACACAGAAACTATACTTCCACTACGTTTTTACTATAAAAATACTTTTTATACCGATCGGTATATTTTTTTGATTATATTTGGACTATGATTGGAAAAGCTGAAAAAACGGCTGCTTTTATAGTAGAAACTGTCGCACCCATTTTTAACAAGAATGGTTATGCGGCAACGAGCATTTCAGATATTACCAAGGCTACAGGTTTGACAAAAGGTGCCATTTACGGAAACTTTAAAAACAAAGAAGAACTTGCCATAGCTTCGTTTAAGTTTATGGTAAAAAGTTTGATGAGGGAGATTGTAAAACACATGGATCAAAGCGATTCTCCTATTGAAAAGCTTTTTTTATTGTCCGATTTTTATCGCAACTACTATCTATACACCAACAAAATGGGCGGTTGTCCAATACTAAATATCGGCGTGGACGCGAACAATCAAAACACATTATTATTACAAAAAGTACGTAGCATTATTGAACGGATTCAAGATCAACTTGCATCTATAATTGAAGACGGAATTGAACTAGGAGAAATAAGCACTGAAGTCAATGCCATGTATGTTGCAAAGCGCATTGACACCATGATTCAAGGTGCTATTTTTATGGCATACACAATGGATGATGATTTTTATATAAAAGAAACAATGAATCAAATTGATAAAATGATTAACACTGAATTAAGAGCATAAAACTATTTTTTTAACCAAAAATATACCGATTGGTATATTTCAAAACAACTTAACATGAAACAATTACCAAAAATTTTAGCCAGTAAAACAAAAATCAGATTCCAAGATTGCGATCCACTAAATCACCTCAACAATAGCAAATACCTTGATTATTTGATCAATGCAAGAGAAGATCAACTCATTGCACATTATGATTTAGATATCTTCGAAAATGCCAAAAAAACTGGGACAACTTGGGTTGTTGGTTCGCATCAAATTGCCTACGTTCGTCCTGCAAATGTGATGGAAATAGTTAGTATTGAATCGCAATTACTTCACTACGGTAAAAAACAATTATTGGTAGAAATTCGCATGTACAATGAATCCAAAACAGAACTAAAAGCAGTACTTTGGAGTTCGTTTGTGCATTTTAATGTATTAAATGGAAAAGCACATGAACACCATGAGAGTTTTTTAAGCTTATTTGAAAACGTAGTATTGCCTGTTACAGAAACTAGTTTTGATGAACGTATTAAAAATTTACGAATGGCAATGGTTTCTTGATATTTATCAGTTTTGGAAAATAGCTTTTTAAGTATATTTACACCAAACAATAGGAATACATGAAAATAAATCGATATATAGATCATACTTTATTAAAACCGAT
>CAJXHW010000389.1 GCA_913054565.1 uncultured Kordia sp.
CTTCCTTTAGGAGGTTATGTGAAAATTGCTGGAATGATTGATGAAAGCATGGATAAAGAACAAATGGCTGAAGCACCTAAAGAATGGGAGTTTCGTTCTAAGCCTGCTTGGCAACGTTTAATTATCATGTTGGGTGGTGTTACTGTAAACTTTGTATTAGCCTACTTGATATTTGTATTTGTGTCATTTAATTGGGGCGATAAGTTTTTAGCTAATGATCAAGTAAAAGACGGTATTGTAGTCCCTGAGTTTGTTGAAAAGCAAATAGGTTTAAAGTCAGGAGATAAAATAGTTTCTATTGATGGAGAAGTTCCAGTAAAATTTAGCGATGTGCGATCAAGTTTGTTATTTGGTAATGAGATTGTAGTTAATAGAAATAATGAAATTAAAACACTTCAAATACCAGAAGATTTTTTAGGAAATATAGTAGATTCTGATGCTAAGCGCTTAATTGATATTCCAAGACCAGTTGTAGTAGCAAAAGTTGATAAAGAATCACCAAACAAAACATCTGGTTTAAAAAAGAATGATATAATTACAGCAATTAATGGTTTAAAAGTTAATTACAGTAATCTTGAAGCCTTATTAAAAAGCAATGCATCTAAAAATGTTGAATTGACTTTAATGAATAACGAGAAGGAATACAGAACAATTACAGCTTCAGTAAGTAAAGAAGGTAAGTTGGGAATTGTGCGTACAACATTAAATTCTGATGATTTAGATAAGTTAGGATACTACAAGTTATCGGTAAAAAAATATTCATTTTTAGAATCATTTGGCGCAGGTGGCGAAAAGTTTGTGGGAAAATTTAAGTTGATGATTAAAAATATCAAAGCTATCGGAAATCCTAAAACAGGTGCTTACAAAGGTGTTGGTAGTTTTGTGTCTATCGCAAAAATATTCCCAACAACTTGGGACTGGCAGTTCTTTTGGAACATAACAGCATTCTTGTCAATTATGTTAGGAGTCTTGAACTTATTACCAATACCTGCGTTAGATGGTGGGCATGCCGTGTTTGTATTATATGAAATGATTACAGGAAAAAAACCAGGGGATAAATTTTTAGAATATGCGCAAATGGTTGGTTTTGTGCTAATGATGGCACTTTTTGTGTATGCATTTGGGAATGATATTTATCGACATTTTATAAAGTAGTAAAAAAATTTATTTTTGTGTTGCAACAAATATAAATTAAGCATATATTTGCACCCGCTTATATAAGCTAACACTCCTCCTTAGCTCAGTTGGTTAGAGCATCTGACTGTTAATCAGAGGGTCCTTGGTTCGAGCCCAAGAAGAGGAGCAAAAATCACCCAACTTATGAAAATAGGTTGGGTTTTTTGTTTGTTTTAGTATGTGTGTTTGAGATTGTAATAATATGTTTGTTAAGTGGGTTTTTGCTAAAACCTAATGAATATTTCAAATAATTTGATTAAATTAGAGGTAGTTAAAGTTTTAGGTATGAAGCTAAAATTACTTGTTTTTCTCGCATTTTTTATCGTAAACCTTAGTTTAGGTGAAACCCATGTAATCACTTGGGGTGTTCCTTCTCATGGTGTAACAAACATATTTGTTGGCGATACTGTTCAATGGAATTTTGTAGGATTTCATGATGTTACAAGCAGCGGATCCCCATCCTTTGTGTCGTCATCACAACAAAACGGAGGGTCTTATTCCGTTACGTTTAACTCAGTAGGTGATTATTATTACTTTTGTAGTGTACATGGCGCATCTAATATGGATGGAACTATTGTAGTTTCATTAAATTTAAGTGTAGATAATCAGACCAAACCTATTTTTTCTATCTATCCTAACCCATCTAGTGATGTGTTGAATTTAAAATTACCGAATACTAGTTCAAATGTAATTATAGAAATTTTTGATGTAACAGGAAAGCGTATTTATAAGTCTAAAGCAACAAAACAATCTGCTATTAATGTAGTAAACTGGAAAACAGGATTATATTTTGTTCAGGTTAGTTTTGATGATTATAAAGTCACGAAACGATTTGTTAAAGAATAATCAATGCCAGAGTTTATAATATAGGATTAAGTGTTAAAATAATAACAGCACTAAAACACACTAAGGGTATCGAAATGATACCCTTAGTGTGTTTTAGTGCTCCATAGAAAAGAGTTTTCTGCAGGTAACTACCACTTATTCATAACGCATGTGCTTAATTATTTTTTAAAGAGTCCTGCTACAAATAGTACTACAGAAGCACCTATTGCACCTTTAAGAACATCGCCAATAACACCATCGATAAAATTAATGTTAAGCGTACTAAATAACCAGCCAGCTACTAAGCCCCCAACTATTCCGAGTATAATATTTATTAATAGTCCAAATCCACCACCTTTCATAAATTTTCCGGCTAACCACCCTGCTAAAGCACCAATGATTAATGAATAAAGTAATCCTCCCATAAGTTATAATTTTAGTTAGTATTAGTCTTAAATATAGTTAAAATAAATTGATTATGATGATTAGTTTGTATACCGTTGAATTAAAAAAAGTGTTATTAAAAAAA
>CAJXHW010000390.1 GCA_913054565.1 uncultured Kordia sp.
CTCTTCCGTCAAAACCATTAGCTTTAATTCCACTAAAATCTCTTACTCGTGGTAAGGCTGAAGTAACTAATCTATCAAGGAATTCATACATTTTCTCTCCTCTTAACGTAACTTTTGCACCAATTGGCATTCCTTTACGTAATTTGAAAGTTGCAACATCCTTTTTAGATATGGTAGCTATTGCTTTTTGTCCTGTAATTTTCCCAAACTCTTCAATAGCGTGGTCAATTAGTTTCTTATCAGCTACAGCACCACCAACACCTCTACTC
Source organism: uncultured Kordia sp. (assembly GCA_913054565.1). Classification (GTDB taxonomy): domain Bacteria; phylum Bacteroidota; class Bacteroidia; order Flavobacteriales; family Flavobacteriaceae. The sequence goes on from CAJXHW010000390.1 coordinate 270, forward strand.
AAAACAATTTTTTCAAGCTTTGGCACTTGCATTACGTTTGCATAACTGAACTCTTCTGTAAGAGATTGGATAACTCGATCCTTATACTCTTGCTTTAATCTTGGAACATACCCCATAACTATAGTACTTCATTAGATTTTTTAGAAAACCTTACTTTCTTGTCTCCTTCCATTCTATATCCAACTCTTGTTGCTTCTCCTTTTGAAGTCATCAACGCAAGGTTTGAAATATGAATTGGAGCTTCTTTTTCTACAATTCCACCTTGAGGACTTTGAGCACTTGGTTTTGTGTGTTTCTTTACGATATTCACACCCTCCACAATTGCTTTATTATCTTCACGCAGAACTTTTAACACTTTACCAGTTACGGGACTGTCTTTAGTACCTTTATTTGCACCAGCAATCACCTTAACTGTATCTCCTGTTTTTATCTTTAGTTTTGTCATCTTAAACTACGTATTAAAGCACCTCTGGTGCTAATGATACAATTTTCATGAATTGTTTATCACGAAGTTCTCTGGCAACCGGTCCAAAAACACGAGTTCCTCTCATTTCCCCTGTTGGGTTTAAAAGAACACATGCATTATCATCGAATCTAATATAAGATCCGTCTGGTCTCCTTACTTCTTTCTTAGTACGTACAACCACTGCTGTAGAAACTTGTCCTTTCTTGACACTTCCGTTAGGAGTAGCGTCTTTTACAGTAACAACAATTTTGTCTCCAACAGAAGCATAACGTCTTTTAGTTCCACCTAATACACGGATCGTTAAAACTTCTTTAGCTCCCGTGTTATCAGCTACTTTTAATCTTGATTCTTGTTGTAACATAATTATTTAGCTCTTTCAATGATTTCAACTAATCTCCAACACTTAGTTTTACTTAAAGGACGTGTTTCCATTATCCTTACAGTGTCACCTTCCTTGCAATCATTCTTTTCATCATGGGCAACGTACTTCTTGGTCTTCAAAACGAACTTACCGTACATAGGGTGCTTTACTCGCTTAACTTCAGAAACCACAATTGATTTCGTCATTTTATTGCTGGTAACAACACCTATTCTCTCTTTTCTTAAATTTCTTTTTTCCATCTGTCAGTAGAATTCAATTTATTGTAATTCTCTTTTAGTTAGTTCGGTAGCTACTCTCGCAACTGTTCTTCTTACCGAACGCAACTGAATTGGATTATCTAAAGGAGATATAGCATGTGCTACTTTTAAATCTGAGTGATTTTTTTTGAGCTCCTTTAGTTTTTGTTGTAACTCAGCTACAGATAATTCTTTAATTTCTGATTGTTTCATAACTTATTAAAAATTAAGCTTCGAAATCTCGAGCTACAATAAACTTAGTTTTAACTGGTAATTTTTGAGCAGCTAAGCGCAATGCTTCTTTAGCTACTTCGATAGGAACTCCTCCTACTTCAAAAATTATTCTTCCAGGTTTTACAACAGCTGCCCAGTATTCTGGCGCACCTTTACCTTTACCCATACGTACTTCAAGCGGCTTTTTTGTAATTGGCTTGTCTGGAAAAATCTTGATCCATAATTGACCTTCTCTTTTCATGTAACGAGTTGCTGCAACACGTGCCGCTTCGATTTGACGAGATGTCAAAAAATTTGCATCTAATGATTTAATACCAAACATACCGTTAGAAAGCAAGTGACCTCTTCCTGAGTTCCCTTTCATACGCCCTTTCTGTACTTTACGATATTTTGTTCTTTTTGGCTGTAACATTTTTCTTTACTTTAAAAAATTACTTTCTACGACGAGATTTTCCTTTTCCACCTGAATTGTTTCCACCTTTTCCTGACTGTTTTTTAGCCATTCCAACTAATGGAGATAATTCTCTCTTTCCATAAACCTCACCTTTCATTACCCATACTTTCACTCCTAATCTACCATATGTAGTGTGAGCTTCATGTAATGCGTAATCAATATCTGCTCTGAAAGTTGATAAAGGAATACGACCATCTTTATAAGATTCAGAACGTGCCATTTCTGCTCCGTTTAAACGTCCAGAAATTTGCACTTTGATCCCTTCAGCATTCATACGCATTGCAGCCGCAATAGCCATTTTAATAGCTCTTCTGTATGAAATTCTGTTTTCAATTTGACGCGCAATACTAGCAGCAACTAGGTTTGCATCAAGTTCAGGTCTCTTAATCTCAAAAATATTAATCTGTACTTCTTTACCAGTAATCTTCTTAAGCTCTTCTTTTAACTTGTCTACCTCTTGACCTCCTTTACCAATAATGATAC
>CAJXHW010000391.1 GCA_913054565.1 uncultured Kordia sp.
AATCTATTCAATTTTAAATATTTTAAAGGTGACTTATTTGGTGGAATTACTGCTGGTATTGTTGCGTTGCCATTAGCGTTAGCTTTTGGAGTTAGTTCTGGTTTAGGGCCAAGTGCTGGACTATACGGAGCAATTTTTGTAAGTTTTTTCGCAGCATTATTTGGTGGTACAAATACTCAAATATCTGGTCCAACAGCACCTATGACAGCTGTAAGTATGGTTGTTATAGCAGGAATAATTGCAGCTTTTGATGGCGATGTGACTAAAGCAATGCCAGCTATTTTAACAATATTTTTATTGGCAGGTTTAATGCAAGTGGGGTTAGGGTTTCTTGGTTTGGGGAAGTATATAAAATATATTCCGTATCCAGTTGTTTCTGGTTTTATGACAGCTATTGGGGTAATTATTTTAATAACCCAAATTTTACCTTCAATTGGCTATTATCCAAAAGAAGATGAAGACTTTGTTAATCAATTTAAACCACAAGCTGAAGAGATTATTTTAGATAATATTTTAAAAGAGGAAGCTGGGGAAGGTATTTTGGTTTTAGAAGACTTTAGACAAACCATTAAAAATGCAGAAAACATTACGCAAGAGCAAATTTTAAAAGAATCACAAACCTTAGCAGCAAAAGAAGCTTCAGGTGTATTAGGAACCCTAAAAGTTATGCCAAGAGCTTTAACTTATGTCAATTGGCTTGAGTTGCTTTTAGCATTAGGAACTATCATTATCATCTTTGGGTTTAAACGCATAACAACTAAAATACCAAGTACTTTAGTAGCCCTTTTAGTAATGTCAGGTATTGCTGTAGGTTTTGGTTTGGATTATAGACCAATAGAAGAAATCCCTAGTGGTTTGCCAATTCCTAATTTTGGAATCTTCTCAGAATTTAGTTTAACAAGTATAACACCTTACATTTTTACAGCACTAACATTAGCGCTATTAGGTGCTATAGATTCCTTGTTAACATCTGTTGTTGCAGATAATATGACGAAAACGAAACATAAGCCAAATAAAGAGCTTATTGGTCAAGGTATAGGAAATAGTATTGCAGCTATCTTTGGAGGTATACCTGGTGCAGGTGCTACAATTAGAACAGTTGTAAATATTAATGCGGGTGGTAAAACCAGACTTTCAGGAATGCTGGCCGGTATTATGTTGCTTTTAGTATTATTGGCATTAGGACCAGTAGCATCTCAAATACCTGCAGCAGTTTTAGCTGGGATACTAATTACTGTTGGAATAGGCGTAATGGATTATAAAGGGTTAAAAGCAATACCTTATATGCCAAAACCAGAGGTGGTTATTATGATTGTTGTGTTGGTTCTGTCGTCACTTTGGAATTTAGTGTATGCCGTAGGAATAGGCTTGGTGATTGCTTCATTAATGTTTATGAAAAAAATGGGTGATTTAACTGCTGAACGTTCTGATGTTAAGTCATTAAAAGAAGAAAAGTGGTCGGATGAAATTGATTTTCCTAACGCAATGAAAGAATCGGTATTCATTAAACACATTAAAGGACCATTGTTTTTTGGTTCAACAAGTGATTTTCAACAATTATCAAAACAAATACCAGATACCGCAACTACTGTAATTATTAGGATGGGGCGTATGCAATATATAGATCAATCCGGGCTTTATGCCATGGAAGATGTTTTAGTAGATTTAGCTAAAGAAGGGAAAAAAGTACTTTTAGTTGGATTATTAAAACAGCCAAAATACATGTTAGAACGTATAGATATTATACCAGATTTAATACAGGAAGACCATTTGTTTAGCAATTTTAAAGATTGCCTAATGTGGTTAAAACAAAAACAAAAAAAACAATAAAGAATTAAAAATAACATTTAACATATGAAAACTCATACAAAATTAACTCAAGATAATCTTACGCCAAAAGATGCACATAATATCTTAGTAGAAGGAAATAAACGATTTTATGAAAACTTAAAATTACAACGTAATTTACAAGACCAAGTTTTAGAAACGAGTAAAGGGCAATATCCTTTTGCAGTAATATTAAGTTGTATTGACTCAAGAGTACCTGCAGAATTGGTTTTTGATCAAGGTATTGGTGATATTTTTAGTGTAAGAGTTGCTGGAAACGTCATTAATGAGGATATTTTAGGTTCAATGGAATATGGTTGTAAAGTAGCTGGGTCTAAAATTATAGTGGTAATGGGGCACTCAAAATGTGGTGCCGTCACATCTGCATGTAACCATGTTGAATTAGGAAATATTACTGGCTTATTAAGTAAAATTCAACCAGCTGTAAAGTCAATTGAATCTAATGGTACAGAAATGACTCAAGAAGATATAGAGTTAGTTTCTGAAAAAAACGTAAAATTATCAATAGAAAGAATTAGACAAGAAAGTCAAATTTTAGCTGATTTAGAGAAGGAAGGTCAGATTGAAATAGTTGGTGCAATGTATGATGTAAATAACGGAATAGTTACATTTTATTAATTGTATTTGTATAAAAAAAGGGGGGCTATTGCTCCCCTTTTTTGTGCACATT
>CAJXHW010000392.1 GCA_913054565.1 uncultured Kordia sp.
CTTTACTAATCTGTTTAGATTTATCGTGATTCTTTAATAAAACAAACGTTTCTAAAGCCATTGCTTTATTACGGTTAGTAGACCCATAGGTATAATAATTATACTTTTCTATTTTAAAATTAGTTTGTTTAACACTATAATATACAGAAAATGTCAGAAAAAGCAAAGATTATTTATACCAAAACTGATGAAGCACCAGCTTTAGCAACTTATTCGTTTTTACCAATAGTACAAGCATTTACTGCTCCATCAGGAGTTACAATTGAAACAAAAGATATATCTCTTGCTGCTAGAATACTAGCTACTTTTCCTGATTATTTAACAGATGACCAACGTGTGCCAGATGCCTTAGCTCAATTAGGTGATTTAGCAAAAACTCCTGAAGCAAACATTATTAAGTTGCCAAATATTTCTGCGTCTGTACCACAATTAAGAGCAGCAATAGAAGAGTTACAATCTTTAGGTTTTGCAATACCTGATTATCCAGAAGCTCCTTCTACAGATAAAGAGAAGGACATTCAAAAAAGATATGGTAAGGTAAAAGGTTCTGCAGTAAACCCTGTTTTGCGTGAAGGTAATTCAGACCGTAGAGCTCCTAAAGCTGTAAAAAATTACGCTAGAAAAAACCCACACTCTATGGGAGCTTGGGCTTCAGATTCTAAGACCCATGTTGCAACTATGAAGGCCGGGGATTTTGCTCATAATGAAAAATCAGTTACACTTCCGGAAGCGACAACCGTAAAAATTGAATTTACTGACAATAAAGGTAATACGACCATTTTAAAAGAAAACACAGCATTATTAAAAGACGAAATTATAGATGCTACTGTGATGAGTAAAAATGCATTAATCACGTTTCTTGATGAGCAAATAAAAGATGCTAAAGAAAAAAATGTATTGTTCTCTTTACACATGAAAGCTACTATGATGAAGGTTTCTGACCCTATCATTTTTGGACATGCTGTACGTGTATTCTTTAAGGATGTGTTTGCCAAACATCAAACTGTATTAGAAAATATAGGTGTAGACGTAAATAATGGTTTTGGAAATTTATTAAGCAAATTAGAAGAGTTACCTGCTGATAAGCGTTTGGAAATTGAAGCAGATATTCAAAAAGTATATCAAGCACAACCAGATGTTGCTATGGTAGATTCTGACAAAGGAATCACAAATTTACATGTACCTAGTGATGTTATTATTGATGCCTCTATGCCAGCAATGATTCGTACATCAGGACAAATGTGGAATGCAGATGGTAAACAACAAGACACCAAAGCTGTTATTCCTGATAGCAGTTATGCAGGTATATACACAGCAACTATTGATTTCTGTAAGAAACATGGTGCATTCGATCCTACAACTATGGGTACAGTGCCAAATGTAGGGTTAATGGCTCAAAAGGCTGAAGAATATGGATCTCATGATAAAACATTTGAAATATCAGCAAACGGAACCGTTCGTGTAATTGATACTAATGGCAATACCTTAATTGAACACTCTGTTGAAGCTGGAGATATTTGGAGAATGTGTCAGGTAAAAGATGCCCCTATTCAAGACTGGGTAAAGCTTGCTGTAAATAGAGCAAAAGCATCAAACACACCAGCTGTATTTTGGCTTGATGAAAACAGAGCACATGATACTCAGTTAATCAAAAAAGTTAATGCATATTTACCAAATCATGACACAACTGGTTTAGATATTAGGATTTTATCTCCAATTGAAGCTACACATTTCACTTTAGAAAGAATTAAAGCAGGAAAGGATACTATTTCTGTAACCGGAAACGTATTACGTGATTACTTAACAGACTTATTCCCAATTTTAGAGTTAGGAACAAGTGCAAAAATGTTATCTATTGTCCCATTAATGAATGGCGGTGGTTTGTTTGAAACTGGAGCTGGTGGATCTGCACCTAAGCACGTGCAACAATTCTTAAAAGAAAATCACTTGCGATGGGATTCTTTAGGTGAATTTTTAGCATTAGCCGTGTCTTTGGAGCATTTTGGAAATACGTTTAATAATGACAAAGCTTTAATTTTGGCTGAAGCATTAGATGATGCCACAGATAAATTCTTGGACAATAAAAGATCTCCTTCTCGTAAGGTTGGTGAGTTAGATAATAGAGGAAGTCATTTTTACTTAGCACTATACTGGGCAGAAGCATTAGCTAATCAAAATAAAAACACAGAATTAAAAGCAAGTTTTTCTGCTATAGCTAAAGAGTTAAAAACAAATGAAGATACTATTGTAAATGAATTAAATTCAGCACAAGGAAAAAAAGTAAATATTGAAGCTTACTATGCTCCTACTGAAAGCTTAGTCAGAACAGCAATGCGACCAAGCACTACATTTAACAGTATTTTAAATAGTATCAATTAAAATAACGTTATATTGTATACACAACATAAAAGCTTCTAATTAATTAGAAGCTTTTATTTTATAAGCCTACAAATGCTAAAATTTTTAAACCTATTTATTATATTAGGACTACTACTATCTTCTTTTCAATCATT
>CAJXHW010000393.1 GCA_913054565.1 uncultured Kordia sp.
ACCTGTTTTTCTTACAATACCTTGAGCTTCCTTAATAGCTATATATGAAGCATTACTTTTAGGTGAGTTTGCTAAGTATACGGCACATTGACTTAAAATAATTCTTGATTCAGGATAGCCAATTACTGATACAGCCTGAAAGGTATTATTAGCTAAAATTAATGCAGTTGGATTTGCATTCCCAATATCTTCCGAAGCGGAGATTAACATTCTTCTTGCAATGAATTTTACATCTTCACCTCCCTCAATCATTCTTGCTAACCAATAAACAGCTGCATTTGGATCACTACCTCTAATAGATTTTATAAAGGCAGAAACAATATCGTAATGTTGTTCACCAGTTTTGTCATATCGAACAGTATTTTTCTGAACTTTTTCTAAAACCAGCTTATTTGTAATAGTAATGGATTTTTCATTTTCCACTAGAAGTTCAAAAATATTAAGTAATTTTCTAGCATCTCCTCCAGAAACTTGCAATAAAGCATCAGTTTCCTTCAGTATAATTTTTTTTCCTAGTAAGAAGTCATCTTTTTTAATAGCTCTCTTTAAAAGGGCAATTAAATCATTTTTGTCAAAGGAATTTAAAATATAAACCTGACATCTTGATAATAATGCAGGGATTACTTCGAAACTTGGGTTCTCAGTTGTTGCTCCTATTAATGTTACCCAGCCCTTTTCTACAGCTCCTAATAATGAATCTTGCTGTGACTTACTAAAACGATGAATTTCATCAATAAATAGAATAGGATTTTTTGAGGTAAACAGTCCGCCACTTTTTTTAGCTTTATCTATAACATCTCTAACATCTTTTACTCCTGAGCTAATTGCACTTAATGTGTAAAAAGGTCTTTTAGATTCGTCTGCTATGATATTAGCTAATGTGGTTTTTCCAACACCAGGTGGTCCCCAAAGTATTAATGAAGGAATAACACCTTGTTTGATATGTTTGGTTAATATACCCTTATCACCAACTAAATGTTGTTGACTTATATAATCTTCTAAAGATTTAGGTCTTATTCTTTCTGCCAAAGGTGCATTCATAACGATAAAAATAAGAAAGATTTATGACAGAAGTTCTTAAATTAGAGAACGGATTTATTTTTGATGTAAATATTTTATGAATGATATCAATAATTTGAAATTTTCTCCAAAAGTTTTATGGATGCCTATTTTGTCTGTTCTAATTTTATGGCTGATTTATTGGATTGAAATTAATTTTAGATATAATTTCAACGAACTAGGAATTTATCCTAGAAGTATTAGTGGTCTTAAAGGAATATTGTTTTCTCCTTTTATTCATAGTGATGTATCACACTTGTTTAATAATTCGATACCTCTGTTTGTCTTATTAATGTCACTTCTTTATTTCTATAGAGAAGTTGCTTATAAAGTATTGGTTTATGGTATACTGCTGTCGGGTTTTTTTGCCTGGATGATAGGGAGAAATTCTTATCATATAGGAGCTAGTGGAGTTATATACCTGTTGTTTAGTTTTGTTTTTTTTAGTGGAATTATTAGAAAACATTATAGATTAATAGCAATGTCCTTAGTCATTATATTTCTTTATGGCAGCATGATTTGGCTCTTATTCCCTACAGAAGATAGAATTTCTTGGGAAGGACATCTTTCTGGGTTTGTTACCGGTTTATTTTTCGCTTTCTTATTTAGAAAGAAAGGAATAGTCAAAATTGAGCATCAATTTTCTAAAACTAATTTTGATTTATTATTTGATGACAATGGAAACTTAATAGAATTAGAAGAAGAGAATGATAATTAAGATAGACGCTGTCTGATTACTTCATATAAAAAAGTTCCACAAGCAACAGATACATTTAGTGAATCTATTTCACCTAACATAGGTAACTTTGCTTTATAATCAACCATTTTAAGCACAGAAGGATTAATGCCTCTATGTTCTGAACCCATAATTATAGCTAGAGGTTCTTTTAAATTAACATCATAAATTAAATCATCTGTTTTCTCTGTAGCTGCTACCGTTTTTATTTCCGAAGCCTGTAACATATATATAGCATCTTTAATATGATTTACTTTACAGATAGGAACTTTAAAAGCAGCCCCAGCAGATGTTTTTATAGTTTCAGCATTTACAGGAGCACTTCCAGATTGCTGAATAACGATTCCATCTACACCAGTACATTCAGCAGTTCTAATTATTGCGCCAAAATTTCTAACATCAGAAATTTGATCTAAGAGTATAAATAAAGGAGTAGTTTCTTTTGCTAAAGAAGTATTGATTAATTCTTCTAAATCATAAAACTCAATAGGAGATATAGTTGCAACTGCTCCTTGATGATTGTTGTTTTTTGAAAGTCGATCTAACTTTTCTTTTGGAACAAAGCTAGATGATATTTTTTTTGACTTTAAAAGTGATTCTAATTCAAAAAATAAATCTCCACGCAAACCCTTTTGTAAGTATACTTTACTAATAGTTGAACCATGATTAATAGCTTCAATAATTGCTCTAATTCCAAATATTTGTGTTTGCATATGAA
>CAJXHW010000394.1 GCA_913054565.1 uncultured Kordia sp.
ATTAAAAGCGACCCCAAAAGGGTCGCTTTTTTTATAATTTAAATACGTTAATAATTACCTAAAATGTTGGTTTGTTATAATGTGTTTTAATTTAGCTTTTAAGTCTTCACCAGAATCAAAAATCATTTGTTCGTTTGAGGGGAATGGCACAACTCTATTATTTATTAAGCCAATATACACATCATCTAATGCATTTCTATCACCATTATATGTTGCATAACGATGCTCAAATATAAATTCACTTTCTAAAGGAAAAGTATCAATCAGTTGTTTTGTAATCAAATCTTTATAAAACACTTGTCCGGTTACTTGAACAGACTTGAACTGTGTGAATTCATGAACTTCACAAACAATTGTTTTAAATTTATCAACTTTAATAGTGTTTCCTAGACTATCTTTAACAACATTTCCATTACTGTCTACTAGGCTCTTTTTACCATCAGGAATTTGTTTTTCACGAATTATTTGACGCTCTTTAATTTGCTCTGGCGAAATATTAATATCTCTTAAATTAATATTCATACTAAAGTCATAAGTGTTTCCTTTAACTTTATTGTTGTGGTAAACCGTCCATAAATCGTTTAAACCATAAGTTCCAAAGTTTAATAAATCCTCTTCTAAGCGTTTAGGTATTACTTTACGTGTTTCGTTTTTTATATCAACAATTACAAAATCGGTCCCTCTAACATGTGCTTCTTCAATTAAGGTTCTTGTGTTTCTGTAATTAGGGTTAATTTTATCTAGATATGCAAAATCATCATAGGCTTGTCTGAATCCAAATTTACTAGTAGAATTCATCAATTTATTTGCATTTTTATATAAATAGGCAGACAGACTATTTTTTGTATTGATAATTTTAGTTGAGTAATTTGTAAATGCAAAATTAGCATTCCTATTTTCATCCATTATATATAACGGAAGTATAGGTTTTATTTTTTCTTGCCTGCTATTTAATTGTTGGTAGATATTATAAACCTCTTCTAATTGAGCTTCGTTACCATCTTTTGTAAGAAAATCTATACGTTGTAAGTCACGTTGATTTGCTTTTGCATAGGCACTTTCTAGCATTAAAATATAGGCTTGTTTTCCTTTTTTGTCTTTATTGGTTCTTAGGTTTTTTAAAGCAATGTTTATAGCTTGATTGTAATTACCAGAGTTTAAAGCTTCCTCTGTTTGTTTTACAGAGCTACAGGCTAAAATTATACTTAGTGAAAAGAGTGCAAGTAATAGTTTTTTCATGATCGTGTTTTTATGAGATTTTTAACAATCCAAATCTTGTGCCAAAATGCAAAAAATAAGCCGCTGTTTAGCGGCTTAAATATACAATTATTTTAATACTGTCCTATTTATGTTTGGATTTATCCCACACTGGTAACAGTTTTGTAGAAACTTCTCCAAAACCAATTCGTGTAGTTCCGTTATCACAATACCCAGTCATAATTACTGTATCATTGTCATTTATAAATTTACGTTCAGTACCGTCAATTAATTTTACAGGTTTTTCTCCTCTCCAAGATAACTCTAACATAGAACCATATGAATCTGGAGTTTTACCAGAAATTGTTCCAGACCCCATCATATCTCCAGAGTTAACTGGGCAACCATTAACAGTATGATGTGCTAATTGTTGCGACATGTTCCAATACATGTATTTGAAATTTGACTTAGATACTGTGGTAGGAGCACTGTTTTCTGGTTGAATAGCCACTTCTAAATTGATGTCATAACTCTTTTTTCCTGTGTATTGTAAATACTCTAACTGTGGTTTTAAAGGCTTAGGGCTGTCACATCTGTAAGGCTCTAAGGCATCTAAAGTTACAATCCAAGGGGAAATAGAAGACGCAAAGTTTTTTGCTAAAAACGGACCTAAAGGCACGTATTCCCACTTTTGAATATCTCTAGCACTCCAGTCATTAAATACAACCATACCAAATATGTATTCTTCAGCTTCATCTACAGGAATTGGTTCTCCTAAATGGTTAGCAGCAGTTGTAATAAATGCAGTTTCTAGTTCAAAATCTACTAATTTTGAAGGGCCAAATACTGGTGTGTCGCTATCAGCAGGTAAAGTTTGTCCCATTGGTCTGTGTACAGGTACTCCAGAAGGGATAATTGACGAGCTTCTACCGTGGTAGCCAACAGGTATGTGTAACCAGTTAGGTAATAGGGCATTGTTAGGGTCTCTAAACATGGTACCAACATTCGTTGCATGTTCAATACTAGAATAAAAATCGGTATAATCACCAATTTGTACAGGCAGTTGCATTTCTACATCTTCCATTCTAAATATTATTTTATCCTTATGAACAGGATTATCTCTTAAAATCCCATTTTTAGTATCAAAAACTTCAGCAATTCTATTACGTACTAAACGCCAAGTTTTTCTTCCATCGGCAATAAAATCATTTAAAGTGTCTTGTAAAAAAATATCATCTGTTAATGGAACTCCTTCAAAATATCCTAGCTGATGTAGGGCACCAAGATCAATGGCAAAATCACCAATTCTTGTTCCA
>CAJXHW010000395.1 GCA_913054565.1 uncultured Kordia sp.
ATATAAATTTCGACTTATCTTTTCTTATTATTTTTTTAATAAAATTTCTATAATTGCTGTATTTTTCTTTTGAGAAAACACCTTCTCTTAGTGTTAGTTGTCTTTTATAATTTATAGTATTATCATCTACCTTATTTATCACTATTTTATAATCCCCAAACTCTGATGACAACTCGAAATTTTCCGGCAAAATTTCTATCATATAACTGTCAGGAATTGTAAATTTATATACATCATTATCTAAAAATGAGCGCTCTGTTTTAAACGGCAATTTTCTATCTAAATATTTTATTGGGAGATCTGTTAACCTATTAAATGGGTTTATAGGCACCAAGAGTTTATTACCAGCTTTAGAAACATAATTACTAACCGATACTTTTAAACTCTCATTAAACACTATATTCTCTTTATCTAACACTATATTTTTTTCGTGAAGTTTTATTCCATTCAAATAATTCCATGCGCCCAAATACCGCTCTTCCAACTCACTAGGTTTCAATCTTTCTTTGTATGATTGATAATAGTATTGCAAACCTTTTGATTCTGAATTAAAATCTGCTACCATCTTTCCTTTTATATCAAGACTAACAGTTGCACTTGCCGAATATGTATTTATAAACTCGTCATAAACTGGCGTATGTACAATCTCTCCTCCAGTGGGCTTTACAACCAATACATCTCTATCATCTGTGGAATTACCTATAAAACCAAATGGTATGGTTTGACTTGTACACTCTAACCATACCGTTTCATCATCTAAAGGCACACTAAGGAATACATGATTACCTTGAAGTGATGTAAAACTACTATCAATATTTTTCTTATTAGTGCCTGAAAAAACCAACGTATAAAAAGCCTCTATATCTTGTGATTTTAATAACGCCTTTGTGTAGTTTGTCAACCCTTTACAATCTCCATATTTTACTCTATCAACTTCTGATGCTTCGATAGGTTGCCAACCACCTATCCCTAGTTGTACACCAACATATCTTGTGTTATCTTGTACATACTTATAGATGCGCTTCACTTTCTCTTTTTCTGAAGTGGCCCCAACCACTAGGTCAGATATAACTTGTTTAGTCTGCTCATCGATTACATCTCTTTTATCTAACAACTCATGATATTGCCATAAACCAAATTCTTTCCAGTTTTCACATGTTCCAAGTACTCCTTTTAATTCGAACTCATTTAAAGCTACACGAACCCATGGCATAATCTCTAAAAAATCCGGGGACATACTTTCTCTTTCAATTGCTTTTAAGTTTTCTGCTATAAAAAACAATCCTTCTTTTTTATCATTAAAACTTAAATTATACCCCTCAGTATTGTAACGCTTAAATTTATGTTCAGATGTTGTTTGATTAATTAATTTGTACGTGGATTTTTCTAATCCAACATAATAACCTTCAATTGGCACCCAACCACGTAGATGCGCTGTTGACCTCTCTTTAACTTTCGACTCAAATATAATTGTGTACGGATAAGATGATGGCTTATATTCTATATATTTTATTCTATCATCCATAAACATTTGTCCATTAGACACTGCACTTACATCTTTGAATTCAGATTTCTTGAACTTTTTAATCACATGCCCTTCACTATCTAGTATTGTAGCTGAAATCTTTAAAATAGATCTTGATGAATCATCATAGTTTTCTTGAGTTCCTGAATGCTGATTTCCAAATCTATTTAAAATTGTGACAACTCTATATTCAGAGATTATCATTTGATCCAAAGCTGAAACCTCAATAAATTTGTTATGCACCCTAATAACAGCATTGGCATTTTCTTTTAATTCTTCTGAGATTAATTTGACATTGTAATTTTCTTGAGCTAAAGAACTATATCCAAAACTTAACACAATACTTAACAACAAAACATTTATTTTGTTCAACAGAAATCTAAATATCATTTTATGACTAATTATTTCTTCTTATTTTATTTCCAATTAAAATCACCACACATGGTAACCCAATCCATATCAATTCACTAATAATAACCCTCAGGCCCCAATCTGAAAAAAACCGTTTTATACCAATTGGAGACACCAGTATTGGTCGCCAATCAAAAAAATAACGTGTATTTTCAAAAGGAATAAAAAAACCAACGCCCAAACCACCTGTTGTCATAGCATCTAATAGAGCATGTGATAGTGTTGACAATAACACTACTGTAAAAAACAATAGCTTATTCTTTTTTCCAAATAAAACACTTGCTAATAATGACCAAAGTACTGCAAAAAGAATTGAATGTGTAAATCCTCTATGTCCCAAACAATGTTCATAAGCATAGCCTAACTTAAATGATACCACGTCGACATCTGGGAGTATCGCAGATATAACAGCCAACACCAATAACACTCTTGTGTTTTTCGTGTCAAGTACATTTGATAACGTAACGCCCACTAAGGCATGACCAAATAATGACGCCATTACTTTTTTTTAAAACAAATATATTAAGTTTAGCACATAAAAAAGGCTCAAGAG
>CAJXHW010000396.1 GCA_913054565.1 uncultured Kordia sp.
AAACAACACCTCATCATCCAATACAAAGTTTTGAATAAATGCAATTGAATTTTGAATATCATCATGTAACAATCTATCCACTTCTACAAAAGGAACTTCATTTCTATATGCAGCTACTAACATTTCTATAAAATCAGATGATTTTAATGGTTTTCTAAGTTCTAATGCTTGAGATGCATTTAACAATTCAATAGCTAAAATACGCTCAACATTATCTATAACCGTTTTACATTTTACAGCTCCGTTTGCTCCCATACTCACATGATCTTCTTGTCCGTTACTTGACACTATAGAATCGATACTTGAAGGAGTACATAATTGCTTGTTTGCACTTGCAATACTTGCAGCTGTATATTGTGGAATCATAAAACCAGAATTTAATCCTGGTTCTTTAACTAAAAATGCTGGCAAACCACGTAATCCAGAAATTAACTGGTAGGTTCTTCGTTCAGAAATACTTCCTAATTCTGACATTGCTATTGCTAAATAATCTGCAGCTAAGGCTAATGGCTGACCATGAAAGTTACCTGCAGAAATAACCAAATCTTCTTCTATAAAAATATTAGGATTATCTGTTACAGAGTTAATTTCTGTTTCAAATGTTTTCTTTACAAAGGCTAAAGTATCTTTAGAAGCGCCGTGTACTTGCGGCATACACCTAAACGAATATGGGTCTTGAACCGCTTTCCCATCTTGCTCAATCAACTCACTACCTTCTAAAAAAATTGATATACGTTCAGCTGTTTGTAATTGACCACTATGTGGACGAATAATATGTGAAAAAGCTAAAAATGGTGATTTATTACCATTGAAACCTTCTAATGACATTGTACCAATGGCGTCAGCAAAATAAGATAACTTATATGCCTTTAATAAGTTGTACACACCATAAGCACTCATAAACTGAGTCCCATTTAACAATGCCAACCCTTCTTTTGACTGTAAAGTGATTTTCTCCCACCCCATTTTTTCAAACAGTACTTCAGCAGAAATTTCTTCATTGTTATAAATCACATGCCCTTGACCAATTAATGGTAAAGCAAGGTGTGCTAATGGCGCTAAATCACCTGAGGCACCTAATGAGCCTTGTGTGTAAATTACAGGCAATATATTATTGTTAAACATTGTTACTAAACGCTCAACAGTTACAAGCTGAACACCAGAATGCCCGTAGCTTAAACTTTGAATTTTGAGTAAAAGCATCAACTTAACTATTTCTTGCGGCACTCTATCACCAGTACCACATGCATGAGATCTCACTAAGTTTTCCTGTAATAATGTTAAATTACTTGCATCAATTTTCACATTACATAATGACCCAAAACCAGTATTTATACCATAAATAGGCTTTGACTCCCTATTCATCTTATCGTCTAAATACGCTCTACATTTTTGAATATTACCAATTACTTCTTCAGACAAAGAAATTGTTTTACGTTCCGTAATAATATCTTGAATAATTTCTAAAGTCAAACGACTAGTTCCTATATTATATGTCATAGCTATGTGTAAAAATAAAAGTTCAAAAATCAGCATTGCGACAGTGATTTCCAAAACAATTCATAAGTATTTCTTCATTATTATTTTTTTCTGTATTTTTAGCCTTTATGAAAAAAATAGAGGCGCATAATTTTAGTAAATCACTCTTAATTTCACTTAACAAATTGAATAAAAACCAAAACACCAGAATGAAAAAAATTGTATTTGCACTAGCTACTTTGGCAGTCATTTCTTGTAAAAAAGAAGATGCTAAACCTGTTGACTACACATTAATCTCAGGAAAAATCACGAATAAAGTTAATGATAAATTAACTATTATTCAAGGGAGAAACATGATTAAAGAAATTTCTATTGATGAAAATGGAATGTTTTCTGATACACTAAGAGTAAATGAAGGAAATTATACTATTCATGACAACAATCAAGCAGCTTCAATTTATATTAAAAAAGGAGCACACTTTAACATGACAGTTGATACTGAAGATTTTGATAAATCTTTAGCTTTTACTGGCGAAGGTTCTGAAGCTAATGAGTTATTTGCTAAAATAGCTCTATTACAGGAGAATTTAGATTATGAAGCTTTAATTGGTGGTGATCAGTCTAATTTTGACGAAGGCTTAACTAAATTTAAAGCAGATTACACAGATTTATTAGAGAGTGGAAAAACACTTATAGACAGTACAACAATAGCTAACCAGCATAAAGCTATTGAAGGTATTTCTATGCAGTTTTCTAGTATGTTTGCGGCAAAACAAAAAATGAAAGAATTAATTGGTAAACCTTCAATTAGTTTTGACTATGAAAACCATAAAGGAGGGACTACTTCATTAGCTGATTTAAAAGGAAAATATGTATATATTGACATGTGGGCTACCTGGTGTGGACCATGTAAAAAAGAAATTCCACATTTAAAAGACGTAGAAGAAAAATACCACGGTAAAAACATTGAATTTGTAAGTATTTCAGTCGATAAAAATAAAGAAGCT
>CAJXHW010000397.1 GCA_913054565.1 uncultured Kordia sp.
AATGTATTTTGGATTCGAAACTCTATCAGAAAGCTCTTTAAGCACAGTTGACTTAATTGGTATAAAAAGTCATTTTGAAACTATCAGCAAAGGGATTATTGATACAAGAGATATTATATATTTTATAAGCACAACTGCCCTATTTTTATACGCCACTAAATTAATTTTAGCAAAAAAATAATGATGATTTTCACCCCTATATTGATCATATCATGCATCGTAATTGCAGTATTACTTTACCTCTTTTTAAACACCATTGACAATAAGCGTAAATGGCTAAATATTATACTTGCACTAGCAATAACACCATTAGCGTATTTTTATATTTGGTACCCAATTTCAACAATATTTTTACCATACCACCATCAAAAACAATTTGATAGTACGGTATGGAATGAAAAACCTGGACTTCGCTATGAGATGATTGACAACATGATTGACACAGACTTTTTAATTGGAAAATCAAAAGAGGATGTTGCTAAATTACTTGGTCAGGTACAATGGTTAAGCTGGAATGAAACTAACAAAGATTTTGATCCAGATGTATGGAACTACGGTTTGGGTTTAATACCTGGTGCATTTCAAGACATCAAAGAAGATGTTGAAATTACTTTTAAAAATAACAAAGTAAGTGCCGTAAAATTATCTCAAGCAAAATATCATTTTGAAAACAAGAAAGAAGAGTCAAATAAAAAACTAGATTCTATTAACGCCAGATTTAACATCAAAAAATGACTCTGAAAAACAACATTACAAAAGCAACCATAGCTTTATTAGTCGTGTTTGGTGTTAATTTTTTAGCTTCCAAAATCTACTCGCGATTAGATATTACTGAAGACAGCAGATACACCTTATCGAAAGCATCTAAAGAAACGGTTACCACTGATGAACCTATTTACGTAGATGTATTTTTAACTGGAGACATGCCTTCAGAATTTAAACGTTTACAAACTGAAACGCGACAGTTACTTGAGGAATTTACAGAAGTTAATGCAAATATTATTATTTCATATATAAATCCGAAAGACGAAAACCCTAATATTGATGTGTTAATTTCAGAAATGGAAAAATACAGCATGCCAGCTTTAAGAATTGATGTAAAAGAAAACGGAAAAACATCTCAAGAAGTTATTTTCCCATGGGCTGTTATCAATCATAATAAAAAAGTTGCAAAAGTCTCGTTAATAAAAACAAACGCTAGTAACGCTATTGATAGAGTTAATAATTCGGTTCAACATTTAGAATATGCTTTTGCTAGTGCATTTAAAGAAGTAACCGCAGAAAAATCAAAAACCATAGGCTGGTTAATTGGCAATGATCAACTAGAAAGTAAGTATGTATTTGATTTTTTAAACACATTAGAGCGCAACTACCACATCATTCCTGTTGCTCTTGATTCTGCAGACATTAAACCTATTGAAACGCTTAAAAATCTTCAGAAATTAGATTTATTGCTAAGTGCTAAGCCACAAAAAACATTTTCTGACAATCAAAAATACGTTTTAGATCAATTTACAATTAACGGCGGAAAGTCGCTTTGGCTTATTGACGCTGTACATGCCGAAATGGATAGTATTTCTGAAAAAGGACAAACTCTAGCCCTTGGAAAAGAACTAAACTTAAAGGACATGTTTTTTCAGTACGGTTTCAGAATTAATCCTGTTCTGGTAAAAGACATGTATGCATCAGATATTGTTTTGTTAGACACTAATAACCAACCAAATCGTTACCCATGGTTATACAACCCTGTGGTTATCCCAAATACAAAACATGCAATTGTAAACAATATTAATCCCGTAAAGTTTGAATTTGCTAACACAATCGACCTCGTAAAACAAGGAGTTAATATAAAAAAAACAGCATTATTACAAAGTTCAAAAGTTTCTGCAACAGTTGGAATGCCTAAAATTATTAGCTTAAATGAAATTAGTAGCAAGCCAAATGTTCAAATGTTTAAAAAACAAAACCTTACTCTTGCAGCATTATTAGAAGGCAACTTCACTTCTACATATAAAAACAGAGTAAAACCTTTTGAATATAAAAATCATAAAGATGAAAACCGTGCAACAAAAATGATTGTAATTGCAGACGGTGATGTGATAAAAAATCAAATGGATAGAGGAAAACCATTACCTTTAGGCTATGATAAATGGACACAACAAAACTACGGAAACAAAGAATTTTTATTAAATGCAGTCAATTATTTACTTGATGACACTGGTTTGATAAGCGTAAGAAATAAAGAGGTTAAAATCCCTTTTTTAGACGTAGAACGCATTGCTAAGGAGAAAACAAAATGGCAATTACTAAATATTTTATTACCACTTCTGTTATTGGGTGTTTTCGGAATTGTATACACTTACATCAGAAGGCGTAAATACAGCTAGTTTTTGTTGAAAAACAAGCAATCTTGTTAATAACATTCTTTCTTATTTCCAAGTAATTAAGATATATTTGTAACTCG
>CAJXHW010000398.1 GCA_913054565.1 uncultured Kordia sp.
ATACTGAATGGTAATAACTTAGGAACGTATTATGAATATGATAATGCGGGAAGACTTATTAGAACTTCTAAAGAAGTAATAGATAACGCATCAGTAACGGAAGGATTTAAGAAAGTTTCTGAAAACAATTACCACTACAAAAACAACTAAAAATTTATAGATAAAAAAAAGCATATTTTTTTTAACAATAACTTTAAGTTCAATCCACTTCGGATTAGCACAGAATATCACTTGGGGAATCAATAATAGTTTTACATTACATGAACAAACTATTTTTCCGGGAGAGAATTATATGTATTCTAATATATCGGATAATAGTAAGATAACATCTTTAGATAGATTATTATCGTCAACAGTTTCTGGTTACATTAAAGTATCTAGCATATCTGAATTTTCAAGTTCTCCAAGCGGAATAGTTTTGAATAATCCTCCAGATGTTTTTAATTTGAATATAGCACTAGAACCAGTTTCTACATCAATATTTACTTTGGAGAGTGATAAATTTATGATAAGAGTTGAACCGCAGTTTCAACCTGAAGGAGCTCCAATCAGTGGAAATAGGTATACGATAGTGGCGATGAAAGGGACATCTACATCTTTGATAACATTAGCTAGTGTTTCTAATTTAACACTTTCAGACATTGCCAATGCAGAAGTTATGATTGAAAAGGTAGGTATTTCAACTATCAATTTTAAACACAACGGGACTGTTTTTGCCACGACCACTCTAACAGATACTAGTATTGATTACAATCTCTCTTTTGAAACTAATACGGGACAATACTTTGGCTTCAAATATGAATTTCAAGGCTTTGATTTTAGTCCTTCATATTATCCATGTATAAGAGGAACAGAAGATTCAGATAAAAACTGGATATCCAATTGCGCCTATGATATAGCAGGTAACTTAAAAGCTTCTGGAATTTCATATTCAGATGAATTAGGACGCGGATTACAAACGCAAGGTTTTGATATCAGTACAGGGAAAAGGTGGATTTCAGAAGTACAATATGATGCACAAGGAAGACCTGCTTTCAGTACTTCTTCATCTCCTGCAAATTTACTAGGCTTGGAATATACCTATAAGTCAGATTTTACTAAAAAGGTAAATGGCACAGCATATACAAATGCAGATTGGGAAAATACAACACCGCAAACGGTCGGAAGTCAAGAAGGATCATTAGGTTGGTATTTCAGTACAAACAATACTGATGAACCTTTTCAGGACATTACCGATTATCCGTTTGTAAAAGCGACATACAGTACGCTAAATCCAGGGAGTACATTAAAAGCAGAAGGAGGAAGACAATTAGATAATAACATACCACAAGGATTTTCATATACAGTTCCAGCTACACAAGAACTATATTATGTATTTGGAAAAGATGCTTTCAATGGTATCGAAACTGCTGAAGGGAAAGAAGTAATTTTAAAAGCATTTAAAACAGTAAGTATAGACGAGAAAGGGAATGAAAAGGTGGTGTTTACAGATGCAGATGGAAAAACATTGGCAGGAGCACGCTCAGGCGGAACTACGACGTATGAAGTAGTTGCTTTAGTAGGAGAGCAAGGATATATAGATGTTCACATTCCTCAGAATATTACAACAAATCAGATAACTTTTGAAAATGGTTCTATCACTGATTATACGATTTATAATCTACGAACAGAACAAATAGTGACTTCATTAATTGGAGGTAATTTCTATCGATTAGAGCTAAATGGTTCTAGTGAAAATAAAGCGTATATCACTACTGCAGGAACTATCGTAGCAGATAGCAATGCTAAAGGTATTCGGTATCCTGTAAACTATTATGACTACGCTTTAAATTATTACGATGATGCAGGAATGTTACTAAAATCAACACAACCATTAGGTTTTAATGCTTCCTGTTTAACAACTATTCAAGCAAGTCCAACACATAGCTTAGAAAGTACATATACGTATAATGCTTTAGGACAATTACTAACGTCTTCAAGTCCTGATGAAGGAACAGCTATCTTTAAATACAGAGCAGATGGACAAATTCGTTTTTCTCAAAATAGTAAGCAAGTAATAGTAAATGAATTCTCATATACAAATTATGATGATTTAGGACGACCTATTGAAAGTGGAGTGGCTACTGGAAATTTTACTGCTTTAGATCCAACTATTGAAAATTTTACTGCTAGCAATTATAAAGAACAACATTTTGTTACCTATGATGGTGTAAATGCTTCAGAGTTAAGTGTCTTGCATAATGACTACCAAAATCCATCTTTTCTAGGGGGAAATGTTGCAAAAACGCAAAATGACCAAACAACTACTTATTACAGTTATGATATTTACGGACGTGTGCAATGGGTCGTGCAAGATATCGCTGGACTTGGAATAAAAACTATTGACTACGAATATGATCCGATAACAAGTGCCGTAAATAAAGTTCTATATCAGAAGAATGATGCAAATGAATTATTTGTTC
>CAJXHW010000399.1 GCA_913054565.1 uncultured Kordia sp.
ACGATAAGAATATGGGAAAAGCGTTATGGCCTATTAAGCCCTGAAAGAACTAGTACCAATATCAGACTTTACTCTTTAGAAAGTTTGAAAAAGCTATTAAATATAAGCCTTTTAAATTCTGAAGGAATTAAAATCTCCAAAATTGCTAATTATGATAATACCACTTTTGATAAAATATTGAATGATAAAATTTCAGAAAAAGCAAATAAAAGCCAATTCATTAATCAGTTAAAAATTGCAATGCTCAATTTTGATGTTTTGCTGTTTGAAGAAGCGTATAGCCAAATACGAAAGGTCTTGTCTTTTTCAGATGTTTTTAAAAATTACTTCATCCCTTTTTTAAAAGATATAGGCTTACTGTGGCAATCTGGTTCAATTAACCTTACTCATGAGCACTTTATAAGTAGTATAATTAAGCAAAAGTTATTAATAGAAACCTACAATTTACAGATTAAGAAAGTAACAAAACACAACAAACTATTTATACTGTTTTTGCCAGATAATGAAATTCATGATATAGGGTTAACATATTTGCATTATGAGATTATGAAAGCAGGGTATAAATCCATCATGTTGGGAGCATCTGTACCTATAGAGTCTTTAAAACCTTTTACAAATGATGAGCAAGAAGTAATTTTTATAAGTTATTTTACTGTACAACCTGCGGTAGAAAAAATACCTGAATATTTAAAGCAGTTTTCTAAGACCTTACTGTTAAACAGTAATGCTAATTTCTATATTTTAGGAAAACAAATTGATAGCATAGATGAAGATAGTTTAGCATATAATAAAGTGAAACCATTTTATTCATTAGACAGTATAATTAAAAACATAAATGCATAATAATGAAAAAAGTAGCGGTTATTGGTTCTGGTTTCTCATCTTTAGCAGTCTCTTGTTACTTGGCTAAGTATGGTTTTAAAGTAACTGTTTATGAAAAAAACAATTACTTAGGAGGCAGAGCTAGGCAGTTAAAACGAGATGGATTTACTTTTGATATGGGGCCAACATGGTATTGGATGCCTGATGTTTTTGAACGCTTTTTTAATGATTTTCATAGGAAGCCATCTGATTATTATGAGCTAAATAAATTAAACCCCGCATACTCGGTCTATTTTGATGTGTTAGATTATGTCACGATTGTTGATAACATAGATGAGATTTCTGAAACATTTGAATCAATAGAAGTTGGCAGTGGAACGAAATTAAAATTGTTCATTAACCAAGCTAAAAAGAATTATGATATTGCTATAAAGGATTTGGTTTACAAACCTGGGGAATCTTTTTTCGAGTTAGTAACACCAAAAACTATAGGTAAGCTGCATCAGTTTTTAAGTACAGTGGCTAAAGATGTTAAAACGACATTTAAAAACAAAAGGTTACAAAGCATATTAGAGTTTCCGGTATTGTTTCTTGGAGCAAAACCGTCAAACACGCCTTCATTTTATAATTTTATGAATTATGCAGATTTTGGCTTAGGAACTTGGCATCCGAAAGGAGGGATGTATGAAGTGATAAATGGAATGGTTGCCTTAGCAAAGTCATTAGGAGTAGAGTTTAAAACAAATGCAAATGTTGAAAGTATAGTTGTTGATAATAAAATAGTAAAAGGTCTTATCATTGATAAAGTTATCGTAAAGTCTGACTTGGTAGTATCTGGAGCAGATTATGCACACACAGAGCAATTGCTGCCAAAACAAAACCGTCAATATTCAGAAAACTATTGGGAAAAAAAAATATTTGCACCATCGTCGTTACTTTTTTACGTAGGTTTTAATAAGCCAATTAAACATGTAGAGCATCATACATTATTTTTTGATACAGATTTTGACAAACACGCAAGAAGCATATACGACACTCCGGAATGGCCTGAAAAACCACTTTTTTATGCAAGTTTTCCAAGTAAAACAGATGATTCTATAGCACCAAAAGGTAAAGAAGCAGCAACATTTCTAATTCCATTAGCTCCAGGAATAGAAGATTCCGAAGAGTTAAGAGAGGTCTATTTTAATAAAATTATAGATCGCTTAGAGTTGCTTACAAAACAAGATGTTAGAGCAGATATTCTTTTTAAACAAAGTTTTGGGATAAATAACTTCATAGAAGATTATAATTCATATAAAGGTAACGCGTATGGATTAGCAAATACATTATTTCAAACGGCATTTCTTCGTCCTAAATTGAAAAGTAAAAAAGTTGGTGGCTTATACTTTACAGGCCAATTAACTGTTCCAGGGCCAGGGGTGCCTCCGTCATTAATTTCGGGGAAATTGACAGCTGATTTAATAAAAAAATATGAAATAAACTTATAATAGTATGAAATCAATTTTTGATACAGTGTCATTTAAAGCTAGTAAACTTGTTACTAAAGAATATAGTACGTCATCTTCATTAGCTACAAAATTACTTGGCCATGATATACAACAAGATATTTATAATATATATGG